>CALDNF010000043.1 GCA_937917475.1 uncultured Faecalibacterium sp. | reverse complement strand
AACTTCATTTTGATTTCCTTCCTCCTGCGGCATATTCGCATTCCGCAGCTGGTCGGCCCGCTTGTCCTTTACCGGTTTCATCCCGATGATCTGCCGGAACTCGTTGCTCGTCATGATCTCGTTGCGGGTAAACTTGTCCGCCATTTCTGCCACGGTGCTTACCGGTGCCAGCTTGAACGGATCACGGAAATACATCAGGCTCTCATCCCCGGCCAGCTTCTCCGGCGGCAGGAACTTCCGCTTCATCTCGTCCACGGCTGCCGCCACCAGCGGTTCGATGGTGCGCTGTTCGTAGTTGTTCATCGTCACCTCGTTGGCTGTACCGTTCATGATCTCCGGGGTAATACCCAACTGGCTGTATGCCATGTTGGTCAGGTACTCCACGGTTTTCAATAGGTTGTTCTCGAGGCTCCGGTTCAGCTGCGTCACGTGCTCCGTGCCGTCGGTGTAGGCGATTCCGTATTTCGAGTCTTTCAGCTGCCGTTCCAGTTCGGCTCTGCGAGCGTCCGCCCGCTGTTTCTGCTGGTCGCTCCGCACCACATAGGGCAGCTGGATGATCAGGTCCAGCTTGGTCGAGCCCAGCTGTTCGTCGATCAGGTCCATCAGGTTCAGCTTCCGGATCAATCGCTGTACTGTTCCGTTTGGCTCGTTCATCACGGCGTAGAAGGGGTTCTCGATCAAGGCCACCTCTGCTTTCGGCAGGGTGATCTCTTCCTTCTGGCCGGTCTGTTCGTTGTACAGCTCGATCCGCACATCCTGCGGATACCACTCTTTCACTTTGCCCACCCGCATCGACTGGATCTCGGTTTCTCCGGTCTTGGGGTCATATTCCCGGTCCACCGGCACCACGGCCACAACGCCTTCGTCCAGCATCGAAAGGAATAGGTCATACCGCAGCCCACGCCCGGTCTGGTCAATATTAGCTGACAGGTTCAGGCAGAAATTAAGCCCCGAGTCCACGGTCTCACTGTAGCGGCCGTTTTCGTCGAGGCTTACATGGTTGATGGTCACTGCGGCGGCATCCGTCGCCATGCGGGTGTAAATGGCGGACATGATCGTCCGGTCGTTCGTCCGGTTCATCCGTACCCGGTCGGGCCGGTAACTGTATCCGCCGCCGTAGTTCACGCTCCCGGGGGGATCCCGGTTCGTAAATGCGTTCCACGCCCTCTTCAGGCGGGAACCAATGCTGTTTGCCATTTTGATTTCCTCCCGGCTTAATTATCTTTTTTGTCGTCTTTTTTCTGGTCCGGCTTGCCTGCCGTACCGTTCACAACGGCGTTTGCCAGATCGGGGTTATCAAGGGCCTTGATGATAAACTGCTTTGCGCTGTAGCTCATCGCACCCGATACCGCCTTGGTCAGGAACTTCTGTGCGCCGTTGGTCATCACGGTCTTCACAAAGCTCTGTCCTTCGTACACGTCCTTCCGCAGCTGCTTCACGTCCTTCTGGAGCTGCAGCCGCTCTTTCTCAGCTTTCAGCTCCTTGTTGGGGTCATCCGCCCGGATGTTCGTGTCGCCCTGCAAATCCCGGTACTGTTGTTCCATCTGCAAACGCTGGATCCGTGCCCGCAGTTCTTCGTCGCTGTAGTCCTCGGCTCTTCCGCCGGTGCGTTTCGGGGCATACTCCACTTTGGGTTCGGCGTCCTCACCGGCGTTGCCTTCACCGTAGTGCTTCCTGCCGGCCGCCGTCAGGGTGCCGTCCTTGTTCTGGTACCGTCGCACACCCCACTTCATGCCCTTGATGCCCCAGTGGCAAAGCTCCGCCCCGTTAACGATCATACTGCACCTCCACACATATAAAAAACACACCAGCCGGTATGCCAGTGTGTTCAGAACATTTTGATTCTTTATTTTGCGATTTTCGAAATACCGGCAATCTCTTCTTTAGTCAGTTCAAGATTGCCATCAAGAATAATGCTTTCCACACCCTCCGGTTCATTGTCTTCCGGAAAAATGTAATCTGTCACAAATCCCTTTATTTTTTCTCCATCCGAGCAAAGAACAGAGACATATTCACCTTCATAACTTCGCAAATCCATTATTCATCTTCCTCTCGTATTGGATAAATATGTGTTCCGTCTTTTGAATTGTAGCACGTTCAGGCTTGTCTGTATAGGGCTTATGGCCCAGTTGTGCAGGAGTGCGCCGGATGCCCCACTTCATACCCTTGATTCCATGGTGATAAAGTTCATCCGGACTATGCCATTTCCAGACAGTGGAATATCTTTGCATATCATAATCCTTTCGCAAAACATGTTGCAATCAAATGCTTGCTGCGGTATGATAGATTTACAAAATATGAGGAGGTTCCCTGTTATGGCCGACCACGAACTGCTTCCTGCTCAGGACCTGAACTGCGAAGTAACCACAAGCGATGTTTCTTTTGATTTTGGCGATACATCCCGCTTCCGAAAAATCGAATTTCCAGAGCAAGCTGGTTTGACTGCCAATAGTCTGTTTCAACTGCTTCCTGCTGCCGCCGTTTCCAATGCGGCCTCCAAAACATTTATTTTGAAATTTCCGGAAGGCGTTCAGGGAACGTTACTGCATCTTCGTCGATGCGGATACACAACCGCCATAGTTGATTCTACCTCCCATTTCAGTGGAACCGCCTCCCTGCACCCAGTTGACCCGACATCCGTTGCATTGTTCAATGTCTTTAGTGTTGCCTCTTTTGCGACCGGGCAGTATTTCCTCCGGGATATCTCCTTAAAAATGTCCGAAATAAATCGCAAGATCGACGAAGTAATGGCGTTTCTTCAGGCATCAAAACGCACAGAACTTGCTTCTGAGTGGACCTTTGTAAAGTACGCTCTGGAAAACTACGCAACAATTATGCTAAGCGACTCTCAGCGAATTGCAACAATCGGAAATCTTCAGCGTGCAAAAATCAAGGCAATCGGCGATATCGAGTTCTATGAACAGCAGCTTGAAGAATCAGTAAACGCTAAAGCAAAGCCAGATCAAACCAAAACAGTTCTTGAAAACAAGCAGGCCCTTGACCTCGCTTCGCAGGTTTATGCGCTCAGTTCCATCATGGAAACGTATTACGCCCAGAACTGGAACAAAACGTATATTAACAGTATTGAAACGGATGCAAAATATCTTTTTAGCCTTATGCAAAATCGTACAATTGCGGCATTTAAGACCTATTCGGACAAGGTTTCCAAAGAGATCGAAGGCCGAAAAAAGAATCCTCTTGCAAAGGGTATAACTGAAAATGAGCATAAAGTAATGAGCATTTATACTGATCTAAGCACCCAGACGGAATCTCATCTTTATGTGTCCATCGCCTCTGCTCTTTCAAAGCCCTCTCGCCCGACAGAGCTCTATCTTGCTGCTGACGGTTCTGTATATCAGCATCTCTGAGGAATAAAAACGCCAGCGTACCATGTTTTCGTAACACGATACGCTGGCGTTCTTTCGTTATTTTGAATCAACCGGCTTTCGGCGTGAGCCATCCTTTTACGGTATCAGTATCATACTCTACCATCTCGGCAATATCTTCGATGGAATAGCCCTTCTGATAGAGTTTCTGAGCCATAGACTGGGCTTTCCTTGCTTCACCCTGCTCGATGCCCTGCTCGATGCCCTCTTTTATGCTTTCTACTCTCAACTCTTCCATAGCCTTGCACATATTGCTCACTCCCTTCGGGTTCTCTTTCAGGTAGCGTGTCCGTTCCGCCATAAATCTAAAGTTCATGTCTTCTGCTTTCGTACAGTTAAAGTCAAGCATCAGCTTTCTGATGTCTAATTTTATCATAGAACAGTCGGTTTATCAAGGCGGGCCCTGTAAACTTTTACTCAAACGCATCCCGGTTCTGCTTCCACGCAACATAGGCATCCATCATGGCGGCCACGGCGTCGATCTTCTGATCCTGCCGCTGTTTGTAGAGCT
>CALDNF010000042.1 GCA_937917475.1 uncultured Faecalibacterium sp. | reverse complement strand
TGCGCTTGGACAGCTTGTTCTGGGCGTCCTTCATGACCGGCGGGCAGTGGATATAAGTGGGGATCTCCCAGCCAAAGGCCTGATACAGCAGATTGTACTTGGGGGTGGAGGACAGATATTCGCTGCCCCGGATGACATGGGTAATGCCCATGAGGTGGTCATCCACCACGTTTGCAAAGTTGTAGGTGGGCATCCCATCGGTCTTGATGAGGATCTGGTCGTCCATCTCACTGTTGTTGACCTCGATGTGGCCGTACACCACATCGTCAAAACCGGTCACACCCTCCTTGGGGATCTTCTGGCGGATAACGTAGGGGTCGCCGGCAGCCAGATGCTTCTTGACTTCTTCCTCAGGCAGGTCACGGCAGCAGCCGTCGTAGTGGGTCATCTCGCCGTTGGCACGCTGCTCTGCATGGAGGGCTTCCAGCCGCTCCTCGGTGCAGAAGCAGTAGTAAGCCTTGCCCTCAGCCACCAGCTGCTCGGCATACTGTTTGAACATCCCCATCCGCTCGCTCTGAACGTAGGGGCCCACCGGGCCGCCGATATCCGGGCCTTCGTCCCAGAGCAGACCGGTCTCCCGCAGGGTGTTGTAGATCACATCCACTGCGCCCTCGACGTAGCGGCCCTGATCGGTGTCCTCAATGCGGAGGATGAAGGTGCCGTCCTCGTGCTTGGCCATCAGGTAGGTGTACAGGGCGGTGCGCAGATTGCCAACGTGCATATAGCCCGTGGGCGAGGGCGCAAATCGGGTGCGGATCTTGTTGCTCGGCATATAAAAACGCTCCTTTGATCTATCATTATCCATCTCGGTAAAAACTGCGGATAGCTATGTTTTAGTTTAACGATTTGGCGGGGATTTGTCAACCGGGAGCGCAGGGACTTTTCAATCCCAAAGGCGGAACAGGTGCAGCAGCTTCCACAGCAAAAACAGCCCCCCTTCCGACACCGTGATCGTCAGAAGGAAGGCTACTTTTTAAGGAGAATGGTATGATGAAGAAAAGAAGAAGAGAGAAAATAGCAGGTAGATTTTAGTGGCTGATCATCCCATCAGTGCGGTCCATGCGCTTGAGATCAGGAAAATCAGGATAAGCGAGGGCAGCAGGTTCAGAACCTTCATATCCTTTTTGATACCGGCCAGGCTGAGACCGGCGCAAAAGGTAATAACACCGCCCGTTGCGGAAAAGTCTGCAATAATATCCGGCGTAATAAAGGGCTGCACTGCACCGGATACCAGAAACAGTGCGCCGTAGATGATGGCCTGCGGGATGCAGAGCATGGGAACGATTTTGCCAAGGATCGAGCCGAAGATGCAGGCCGTGACAAAATCCAGAATGGATTTCGTGATGAGGATGCTTCCATCACCGGTCAGTCCCTCATTCAAAGCTCCGTACCATCCTGTGCCGCCGCAGCAGAACAGGATGACAACTGCACTGACCTGAGCAAGAAACTGCTCATCTGCGGCTGCGCCGTTCATCAGCTTATGCACTATTCCGGTCACAAGCTTCCGGATGCGGTCATCCAGCATCACAAGCTCGCCCAGAATACTGCCGACCACCAATGTCAGAACAACAGCAGAAAGGTTCTTTACTTTCAGGATCAGGACAATACCCATTGCAATGGCTGCGATTCCAAGGGTATTGTTCAGAGCTTTTTTCAGAGAATCCGGCAGACGAGTTCCAAGTACAACACCCAGAACCGCACCAAGACAGGTAATCAAAACATCCGTTGTAATTCCTATGGGCATAGTTAATGTAATGTGCCTCCCAGATGGTTTATTTATACTTCCAAATTTTCGTATCAGAGCGGATAGATCGTCATGACCCAGAGGATATTGGCAACGGACAGCAGAATTGCAGGCAGGATAGACTGCTTGATATTGCTCTTCATATCATAGCCGCCGATACCCATAACCATAGGAACGGTAGGCGTTGCCATCGGGGTCATGAAAGCAGTGCAGCAGGCAGAGGCAACCAGCAGCAGAGGGCCGGTGCAGTCTGCGCCCATGCTCTTGCAGGCCAGAATTGCGATGGGAGCAAAGATCGCCATAACAGTACGGTTCTGCATGATCTGGGTCAGGAAGAAGGGGATCAGATAGAACAGTGCGCCAATGAGATAGGGATTGCCGAGGTTGGATGCCGTATTTGCGATGGCATTGCCGATCAGGTCGCCTGCACCGGTATTTGCCAGAGCAGAGCCCATGCACAGACCACCGGCGACCATCAGAGTCAGGTCGATCGGCATGGAAGCGCAGGCTTCCTTCGAGGACAGAACGCCGGTAGCAACCGTTGCGACCGCACCGATGAAGGAGATCTCCCAAGCAGCCAGATTCGGGCCGCCGATGGCTGCCAGTGCATTGTTCAGCGGAGTATTGAAGATCAGGCAGAGAGAAACGAGGCAGAAAATCACGATTGCGGAGATCTCCTGAGGCTGTTTCAGCGGCTCATGATGTACAACACGCTTGGACAGTTCAGAGCTGTCCTTGCTTGCAACGACAGGCTTTTCAGGGGCAAAACGGAAACCAACAAATGTGGTGTAGAGCATCAGGACCAGCAGGCTCATGCCACGGCCCTTGAACAGGTCCATTGCTTCCATGGTATACTGCTCGTAACCGTTCGCTGCAATGTAGCCGTTCAGCTCTGCCAGCATTGCCAGAGAACCGCCGACCGGGATGATTGCACAGGCTGCGATACTGACAAGGCCGACACTGAAAATGGTCTTGCTGACGCTGATGTTCATTTCTTCACAGGTAGCGGTGACGATGGGAGCCACGATGCAGAATGCTGCAACTGCGCTTCCGGTAAAGGTAGCAGCCATAACGGTGGCCAGCGTAAAGCCCAGCATGACCATCACCATGCTGCCCTTGGAGACCTTCTTGACGGTGCTTGCTACCAGATGGATGGCTTTGGTGCGCTTAAAGCCTTCCGAGATGACAAACATACTGGTGATCATCACGAGGTTTGCGTTGCCGATATTGCCCAGAATATCTTTGGGGCCAATACAGCCAGTCAGCAGGAAGAGAATGATGCCGATACAACCCACGGTACCGACGGAGAGCTTATTCCAGATATAACCTGCAATCACGATGACACTGATTGCAAAGCAAATGATCATTTGAGTCGTCATTTGTTATTCCTCCACTCGAACGTTTTAGACGTCTGCTTCATTGACGGGACGGCTACGGTAATACAGCGTGCCGTCTTCACTGCGATGGAACTGGCTGAGGAACTGGTCATAGCTGATCCAGCTCTCTTCCGGGTAGTTTGCGTGAACCATATTGTCCACACGTCCGATCACGACCATCGGCACACCCTGTTTGTCCGGGAAAGCATACCATGTGATTGGCTCTGTTTTCCAAGTCTCCACATTGGCCGGGTCCAGATGATACTTTTCCAGCTTCTCCATCAGAGTTGCACGCAGCTCATCCGAGAGGCAGAAGGGCAGAACAGGGTCTTCTCCGTGACCAGCGGTAAGGAAGTCCTGATCTCCGTAGATCATCATGGTAGGAACGTGCTGCTCGCAGGCAGGCCACTCACGATACATCTTGCTGGGGCAGCGCAGTGCAGACCAAGGAGCAACCGCAGCAAAAATGTCGCCAGCGGTATAAGCCAGCAGGTCGCTCATCATGCCGCCGCTGGACTGACCCATTGCATAGACACGGCCCTCGTCCACCGAATGACGGCTCTCTACATCTTCCACCAGTTCCCGGATAAATTTCACATCATCCACCGGCGTATCCTGATAGATGCCGCACCAGAGCAGGACATTGCGCAGACCGTTCGGCTTCTGCTGATAGACCCCTGCTTCGGGAACAACCGCAATAAAGTGACGTTCCTCTGCAACGGTGGAAACACAGCTCAAATCAAAGAATGTCTCAGCCGTACCGCCACGTCCATGGAACACAACGACCAGCGGCCATTTCTGATCCGGAGTGCAGCTCTTCGGTACATACTCGTACCAGATGCGTGTCATACCGTCAACTTCCATAGTCTTCTTTTCTGCACCACAGGCGATCGGGTCCTTGAAATAACGCAGCTGCTTCTTGCCGGGGCCTCTGTGGCGGCGTGCAAGGCTGATATAGCCCCATGCAGCTTCCAGCTGCTCCTTCGTGAACGGCTCTTCACGAACAGCCAGACGAACCTGTGCGATCTGCTCCTCGTTGACTTCACTCAGGACCCGCACCGGTGTCGGCATCCAGATCTCATCTGCGCCCTCACCAGACAGCGGTGCACCGATAACGTGATCCTGCTCTTTCCAGAAGTCAACAGCAGCAACATTGTCTGCGGTTTTAGCAGTCATGCTCATCCAGACCGGGAGCTGTGCCGCCATGCCCATGACTTTCAGCTCTACTTCACCCTGATCGGACTCGCCACGCAGAGCGGTATGTTCTGCGTTCAGATCACCGTTCAGGTCGCCGAACGTCATCAGTCCGCTCCACTCGCTTGCCATCCGGCGTGCTGCCTGATGTGCGGCAAAGCTGCCATCCCCGATGCCGCAGAGATAGATATTATCCTGCATCGTGATATAGAAATCACGTGCCTGAATCGCAACGTAAATGGCGTTCAGATAATCGGCATCGCTGCCGTCCACGTTCCATGCAGTTTCCGGCGTTGCCAAATGCAGGAACAGCTTTTTGTCCTCTGCAAAAGCTTTCAGACCGGAAGTTTCCAGATATTTCTCCGGCTTCTCACCGGAAGGGATCGCAACGACCAGACAGGGCTGGCAGTAATCCAGATTTTCCGGAATATAGGTCAGAAATTTGCGAGGCTGTCCGCCGACCTTTGCAGTCTCCTGAAAGAGACCGGAAATCAGTGTGCGCTTGGGATCAGAAAAATCAATGGGAAGGTCTCCCATCTTTTCCGGGAATTGTTTGATTTCCATTTGTAATCCTCCCGCAGTTGACGCAATTACACGAACCGGCAGACGTGATCGACTGCAATATCCGAGAAGCCGAATGCCTCTGCCTTAGTCATCTTGCCGTTGCAGATGTCCTGAATGTTGTTCAGCATCTCTGCGCCCATCTCCTGATAGGTCTTTTCGCCACGCACAATGGGGCTGAGGTCAACATCCATGTTGTCCTCCATGTGCTGATACGTACGGGCATTTGCCGTGACCTTCAGGACGGGAACGATGGCATTGCCGGTGCAGGTGCCCCGGCCGGTGGTGAAGATGACTGCGTTGCAGCCTGCGGCGACCATCGAGGTGACAGAAGAAATGTCATAGCCGGCAGTATCCATGACGACTGCGCCACGCTTCGTGGGAGGAACTGCCTGTTCCAGAACTTCCACAATGGGACGGGTGCCGCCCTTGCGGATGCAGCCAAGGCTCTTCTCATCCAGAGTGGACAGGCCGCCTGCCTTGTTGCCGGGGGTGGGCTGACCGGCACGGCAGTCCTGACCAGCGGCTTTCAGATGAGCTTCATAATCCTTGCAGACCTGAATGATCTGGTTGTGGATGGCCGGAGTTGCTGCACGCTTTGCAAGCAGATGCTCGCCGCCGATCCACTCGATGGACTCGCTCATCATGGTGGTTGCGCCCAGATCGACCAGCAGGTCGCTCAGCTCACCGACAGCCGGGTTGCTGGCAATGCCGGAAGTTGCATCCGAACCGCCGCACTCGATGCCCAGCATCAGCTCGGAGATGTCGCACAGCTCTTTCGGCTGCATGGCGGCCTCAGCTGCCATCTTGCTTGCGGCACGAACGGCCTTCTCGATGGTCTTGAGGGTGCCGCCCTCTTCCTGAATCCCGAAGGAAACGACCGGCTTGCTGGTCATGGCCTGAATCTTCTCACGCAGTTTTGCGTGGGGGACCGTCTCACAGCCCAGACCGATGATCACAATACCGTAGACGTTCGGGTTGCAGGCAAAACCGGTCAGGACTTTCTGCGACATCGCAGTGTTGGCCGCAACATCGGAGCAGCCGGTGTTGAACACGATATTGACTGCGCCCCGCACCTGACTTGCCACGATACGGCAGCTCTCACTGCCGCAGGCACAGGTAGGAAGGATCAGGACATGGTTGCGGATACCTGCACGGCCTTCTTTGCGTTTATAACCCCAGAATTGCATCTCCGATTCCTCCTTATTCCTGTACCATTTCGCTGTCATAGTCACGGGGGACGCTGACCAGATTGTTGTGGGAGACCCAGTGCCCCTTTGCGGCATCCTCGGTCATCACACCAAGGCTCTCGCCGTACTTGATGACTTCGTCGCCCTTCTTCAGATCGACCAGTGCGACCTTGTGGCAGTAAGGGATGTTCTCCTCTGCTTTCACGGTGCAGAACTCCTGTCCCTTGCGGTAGACAACATCCTGTCCGGCGGCAACTTCTGTCACACAAGTCACAACATTGTCTTTCTCATCCATGAGCAATGCGTTGATTTCCATGTTCCTTCTCCTTTCGACATGGTGTACTCTCTTTGTGACTTTACAATACCACCAATGCGCTGTATAATCAATTTTATAGATTTTATAAAGCTATAAGCAATTTTTATAGTGCAGCAGGGTGAACACTATGAAGCAGGAAATGCAATATATCTATCAGGTCTATCAATCCGGAAGCTTTTCCAAAGCAGCGCAGGTTCTCTATTTAACACAGCCCGCTCTGAGCATCGCCATCCAGAAAGTCGAAGCGGAGATCGGGATGCCGTTATTCATCCGGGATAAAAAGCCGCTGGAACTGACCGATGCCGGAAAAGTCTACATCGAAAAGGTCCAGCAGATCATGCACCTTGAGTCGGAGCTTTCCAAGGAGCTGAACGACCTTTCCAATCTGAACACAGGCAATCTTGTGCTGGGCGGAACGCATTACCTGAATTCCTATATCCTGCCGCCGGTGCTGACAACGTTTCAAAGACAATATCCGGGGGTTCATCTGGAGTTGGTGGAAGCCAGTTCCAACGAACTGGTCGAAATGCTGCGGGAAAATAAAATCGACCTGACCTTCAACTGCATCCCGAACCCAAAGGACAATTTTCGGCGGACCCCCATTTTCAAGGACAATGTTCTGGTTGCCGTCCCGACTTCTTATCCCATCAACAACACCCTGAAGGATTACGCATTGACCGCAAGGGACATTATGTTCCGCCGCAATTTGATGCCGGAGTGTCCGGCCATCACCTCGCTTGCTCCCTTTGCGGATGTGCCGTTTATCCTATTGACCAAGGGCAACAACCTGTACAGCCGCTCCGTTGCATTGTTTGAGGATGCCAAGATCGACCCCATCATCCGGCTTCAGGTGTCACAGCTTGTAACAGCCTATCATCTGGTCTGTTCCGGCCTTGGTGCAGCCTTCATCAGCGACTGGATGGTGCTCTACGACCACGATGATATGCGCTACTATAAGATAGACCATCCGCTGGCTGTTCGTCAGTTCGATGTGGTGTCTTCCAGCCGGAATTATCTTTCCAAGCCGCAGAAGGCATTTATCGAGTCCATCAGCAGCTATTATCATCCCTATCTATAACCGGTTTGTCTGTGGTCTGCGCCATTCCAGTGCAGCCTGACTTTTCCCATGGATCCAAAAAAGAGGCTGTTGCACAAGGAAAAAACGAGTGCAGCAGCCTCTTTTTCTTG
>CALDNF010000041.1 GCA_937917475.1 uncultured Faecalibacterium sp. | reverse complement strand
ACGCCTTTTCCGGCTTCGCCGGTACCGCCGTCACAGCGGGGGCACCGGGAAAGGGTATACCAGCTGTTGCTGCCTTTTTTCAGCCAGATCTCATCCGGTGTCAAAGCCCCGCCGCAGACCGGGCAGACAGCAGTACTGATGGCCGGGTCGGTCCGCCAGATATACTGCTCCACATAGCCCCGGAATACGGTAAAATCCCGGTAATCGCCGGGCTGAGGGCAAAGGCTCTGACGCAGGGCTTCGTCCTCTGTAGGGTAGACTGCCAACCCTTCCCGGAGATTCAGTTTCCGGCAGACATCGGCAGTGTAAAGGGTATCGGAAAGGGCATCATGGAAGGGCCGGTCCATGGGGATGTCCAGCCGGGTCACCACGCTTTCCAGTGTCATCCCCTCCCCTTCCTTCCGGGGATGCTCCCGCAGAAAGACCTGCTGCAAGTCATACCAGACCGTCGGGCGGGACTCGTCCAGATTGCAAAGGAAGAGGTTCTGCTTGAGCACCGGCACGTCGTCCATGCCCCACTCGGCAAACTCGGCATCGGGGCCGCACCACTGCATAAAACGGCGCAGGCCCTGCACAATGGGCTCACCACGGTCCAGATCCGCCTGTGTCAGCCCGGTGACTTTGGCGATATGGTGCTGTAATTTGCGGAAGATGCGGGGGCGGAGGTGAATGGAAAAAGTATCCAGAACATTGGCATCCTCGTCGATTTTCACGGCTCCGATCTCGATGATCTCTCCCCGGAACGTCTGCTGCACTCCATGATAATTAAAGGTATACGGCTGATAGCCAATATTCCATTCCAGATCAAATAAAACCAGATTGCGCTGCGGCATTGTTGTGTTGTCCTCTCAGTTGTTCAGAATAAACTTTTCCACGGCTTCGGCCACGCCGTCGTGGTTGTTGTCGGCGGCGGTAACATAATCCGCCACGGCCTTGACCGGCTCTTCAGCGTTCTGCATGGCTACACCCACACCGGCATAAGCGATCATGGAGCGGTCATTCAGGCCATCACCGCAGGCCATCAGGTTCTCCCGGGCAATGCCCTTGTGTTTCAGCAGGGCCTCCAGACTCACATCCTTGGCAACGCCCAGCGGCACCACTTCGATCAGGAAAGGGCTGGAAGGGTAAATATCCAGCCGGCCCGCAAACTGCTTCTGTGCAGCAGCACAGACGGCATCCCGGCGGGAGGGCTCCAGGGCAATGAGCATCTTGCTGATGGGATAATCAACATACTTTGCAAGGTCCTCTACCCCGATCATGGGCAGCTTGCAGATAAAGCCCTCCTTGCTGCCCCACTCATCGGTGGGCCGCTCGGTGACCACACCTTCTTTATTATAGGTAACGATGGCCACATCCTGCTCCGCCGCAAAGGCACAGAGCTCGGGAATATATGCCGGGTCCAGCTGCACCTGATACAGGGTCTCGCCGGTGCCGCAGTCCACGATGGCACCGCCGTTGTAGGCAAGGATGCAGCCGCCCTTCTTTTCCAGTTCCAGCTCCTTTGCCAGCGGCATGATGCCCGCCGTGGGCCGGCCCGATGCCAGCACAATGGTAACGCCCTGTGCAGCCGCTTCATTCAGTGCCCTCCGGGTGCGGGGGGCAACTTCCTTATTATCGTTGGTCAGAGTGCCGTCCAGATCCAGAGCCAGCACCCGAATTTTAGCTTCCATCATTATTTTCCTCGTTTCTCTCGTCCCATTCCGGCCCATTTAGGGTGCAGGATGGGTGCTTCTTTTCTTATTGTACAATGAACAGCCCGCCCTGCGCAACCCTTCCGGCCGGTTTTCGTGCAATTTTTCAAAACACAAGAAGAACTGCGCCCAGTTTGTTTTACTATACAAACTGTAGTTTGCCTTAAAAAACACATAGGGATAGCGTTTTCTAACTACTTTAGGTAGCAAGTTAACACATATTAACATCATCAAAATCTCTTGAGGATTTTAAAAACCGTGCTATAATAACCGCAGAAACATCCCATTCGCTCGATGTTCAAGATAAATTTTCAATCGCAAAGGAGAAATTAATTATGGTTGACGTGAAAAAGATCGCACTGTTCGTGGGCGGCGTTGTGTTCGGCTCTGCCGGTTTCAAGATCCTGTCCAGCAAGGACGCCAAGAAGGTCTACACCCAGACCACCGCTGCCGTCCTGCGGATGAAGGATTGCACCATGGAGACCGTTAACAAGGTGCAGGAGCAGGCCGGTGACATTCTGGCCGATGCAAAGGCCATCAACGAGGCTCGTGCTGCCGAGGCTGAGCAGGAGGTCATCGAGGACACTGCCGAGACCGCCGAGGGCGAGAAGGCTGAATAATTCCGCAGCCAGCAGGAGCCGCCTTCGGGCGGCTCTTTTCAATGACTGTGATCTATCGAAAATAGAGGGAAGTTTTCTGCTATGAAATGCATTATTTTACACGAAAGCCGGGGCCGGATGCGGGTACATGTCTGTAACGTACGGATGACCCTGCATCGGGCCGACGTGTTGGAAGCCTATCTGAATCATCAGGATGCCATTGAGCACGCCACTGTCTATGAGCGCACCGGCGATGTGGTCATCACCTACGCCGGTTCTCGCTCCGAAGCCATCCGTCTGCTGGGCGGCTACAAGTTCGATGTAGCTGAGCTGGATGCTCTGGTGACCTCTGCCGACAGCCGAAAGATCAATCAGGAATATCAGGAGAAGATGTTCGACCTCGTGGCAGGCCGGGTCTTCCGCAAGCTGTTCCTGCCCGCTCCGCTGGCCGCAGCCTATACCGTTTACCGCTCTTTGGGCTTTGTCTGGAAAGGCGTAAAGTGCCTGCTGCGCCGCAAGTTGGAAGTAGAAGTGCTGGATGCCCTGAGCATCGGCGTATCCGTTCTCCGGGGCGACTACGGCACCGCCGGTTCGGTGATGTTCCTGCTGAATCTGGGCTCCCTGCTGGAAGAGTGGACCCGGAAGAAGAGTCTGGACGATCTGGCCCGCAGCATGGCCCTGAATGTCGATAAAGTCTGGGTCCGTGCACAGGGCACCGAAGTGCTGACCCCGCTGACCAAGGTCCATCCCGGCGATGAGATCGTAGTCCGTTCCGGCAACATGATCCCGCTGGACGGCACCGTGATCGAGGGCGAGGCCATGGTGAATCAGGCCGCACTTACCGGCGAGTCCATGCCGGTGCGGAAGGTCCCGGGCTTCATCGTCTACGCCGGCACCGTGGTGGAGGAAGGCGAGTGCGTCTTTACCGCCACTGCCGCCGATGGCACCAACCGGTACGACAAGATCGTTTCGATGATCGAAGAATCCGAAAAGCTCAAGTCCTCCACCGAGAACCGGGCCCTGCAGCTGGCTGACAAGCTAGTGCCCTGGTGTCTGGCCGGTACAGTTGCAACCTATGTTCTGACCCGGAACGTCACCCGGGCCATCTCCATCCTGATGGTGGACTTCTCCTGCGCCCTCAAGCTCTCCATGCCGCTGGCCGTTCTTTCCGCCATGCGGGAGTGCGGCAGCTACCACATCACCGTGAAGGGCGGCAAGTATCTGGAGACTCTTGCCAAAGCCGATACCATTGTCTTTGACAAGACCGGCACCCTGACCCGGGCTACCCCCAAGGTAGTGGATGTAATTCCCTTCTCCGGCTGCGAAGAGCGTGAGGTCCTGCAGCTGGCTGCCTGTCTGGAAGAGCATTTCCCCCACTCCATGGCAAACGCTGTGGTACGTGCCGCCAAGGAGCGGAACATCTCTCACGAGGAGATGCACTCCGAAGTGGAGTACATCGTTGCCCACGGCATCGCAAGTCGAGTGAGCGGACAGCGGGTGGTCATTGGCAGCTATCACTTTGTGTTCGAGGACGAAAAGTGCACCGTGCCCGAGGGCGAGCAGGAGAAGTTTGACAACCTCCGCCCCGAGTACTCGCATCTGTACATGGCCGCCTCCGGGCAGCTTGTGGGTGTGATCTGTATCGCCGACCCCCTCCGCCCCGAAGCCGCCGCTGTGCTGCATCAGCTCCGGAAGCTGGGTGTGACCAACACTGTTATGATGACCGGCGACAGCGACCGCACTGCCCACGCCATCGCAAAGCAGGTGGGCGTAGACCACTACTTTGCCGAGGTCCTGCCCGAGGACAAGGCCGCCTTCGTCCAGAAAGCCAAAGCCGAAGGCCATACCGTAGTCATGATCGGCGACGGCATCAACGACTCCCCTGCCCTGTCCGCTGCGGACATTGGTATCGCCATCAACTCCGGTGCTGCCATCGCCCGGGAGATCGCCGACATCACCATCAAGGCTGACAGTCTGGAAGAGCTGGTGGTCCTCAAGACCATCGCCAACGGCCTGCAGAAGCGGGTGCACAGCAACTACCGCTTTGTGCTGAGCTTCAACTCGACCCTGATCGTTCTGGGTGCTATGGGCATCCTTCAGCCCGCAACCTCTGCTATGCTCCATAACCTGTCCACCATCGGCATCAGCCTCAAGAGCATGACCAATATTATCCAGACCTCCACCACTCCCCAACTGAACGCATAAATCGTAAAATCCGAACCGTAAAAAGAGGTCAGAACCCATTGTACCGGGTTCTGACCTCTTTTGCATTGAGACGATTTTATTTTGGGATTCTCGCCTGAAAGCATTTTCAAGCGACAAGAAAACCGCCCGAATTTCAATGAATCCAAGCGGTTTTCTTTGGAGCTGGTGACAGGAGTTGAACCTGCAACCCACTGATTACAAATCAGTTGCGCTACCATTGCGCCACACCAGCGAGATTACTTGATAAGTATACCACTGACAGGCGTTTTTGGCAAGTGTTGATTTTTCTGCCTGGGCTTATTTCCGGACTTTGGTAGCTTATGGGGTAGCTTATGCCCATTCCCGAGCAAGTGAGAGGAACCACGTATTTACTGCGCTCCGGCAAGAGCGGTCTGGATGCGGGCAAAGTCCTCGAGGGTCAGGGCCTCGGGGCGGATGCGGGCATCAAAACCGGCTGCTTCAATGGCGGAGATGACCCGGTCCTTGGGCAGGGCAAGGCCGCTGGCAATGGCATTGGCCGCCGTCTTGCGCCGCTGGCCGAAAGCTGCACGGATAAGGGCAAAGTAGCCTTCCTCATCTGCCACCTGCACCGCTGGAGTGGAGCGGATATCCATCCGGACTACGGCACTGGTGACCTTAGGGGCCGGGTAGAAGCTGCCCGGGGCGGCAGTGAACATCATCTTGGAGGTAGCATAATAGCTCACAGCGCAACTGATGGCACTGGATGCCCGGGTACCG
>CALDNF010000040.1 GCA_937917475.1 uncultured Faecalibacterium sp. | reverse complement strand
TCCAGTATTACGGCCTACTCTACTCGAAATTTGCCGCCGACACCGACCCGCAGCGGGCCGCCCTTTACCGCCAGCGTGCCCAGCTGTTCGCACAGCAATTCGTTTACTGGTTCGATAAAAACGGTGCAGCACTGCCCTTTGGCCGCAGCCTTTCCTATCGGTTTGCGCAGAACTGCTTCTGGGCGGCCTGCGCTGGACAGCCTCAAGCCCATGCCCTACGCTAACATGTTGGTGCAGCGTCGGGCAGGCCGGGTGACGGCCTATACCGCTGGTGTCAACGAGGGTCATGGTCAGTTTCCGGAAAAGTATGCGAAATTCGCTTATGATACCCGTTTCGGCTTCTGTGCCTCCCGCAGCCGGGAAGTATTGAATCAGGCAGCCCCGGACAGTATGCTGGCTCTTGTCATTGACGACAACGTCTTCGTCCGCAAGGTGAGCCGACCGTCATCGGCTGCGACCCCAACACCAGTCTGTATTTCACCAATGTGCATCTGCCTGCGGTGAAGTACCACATCGCCAAGGGCCACACCACGCTGGACACCGAGATTTTCGACGAAGCAGATTGACGGGATCTTCCAGAAAAACAGTCGTTTTTGTACGGCTGTTTTTCTCTTTTCCTGTGCTATAATTAAGGCTGAATCCACCTGCCAATTTTTGAGAGGTAACTGCTATGCCCTTGATTGAACCCATTACCCCGGCCCTGTTGGCCGACCCGGAAATTTTCCAGCAGAACCGTCTGCCCGCCCACGCCCACTTTGCCGACCAGACCAGCCCGGAAATGCCGCTGACGGTCAGCTTGGACGGCGAGTGGAGCTTCCGCTATGCCGAAAATCTGACTGCACCGTTTTCGGAGTGGGGCACCCTGACCGTGCCCGGTCTCATCCAGATGCAGAGCCTGAAAAAGCCCGGCCAGCCCTACGGTGCGCCCCACTACGTCAACACACAGTACCCGTGGGACGGCCACGAAAAGCTTCACCCTGGCCAGATCCCGCAGGAATACAACCCCATCGGGGAATATAAACGCAGCTTTGACCTGCCGGAAGACTGGGCAAACTGCTACCTGCGCCTGAACGGAGCCGACAGTGCCGCCGCCATCTGGTGCAACGGCATTTATATCGGCTACACCGAAGATACCTTCACCCCGGCAGAATTTGATATGACCGAGGCCGTCCGCCCCGGTGAAAACGAGCTGGTCATACAGGTGTACCGTTTCTCGTCCGGCAGCTGGCTGGAAGATCAGGATTTCTGGCGGATGAGCGGCCTGTTCCGCTCGGCAGAGCTGTTTACAAAGCCGGAACTGCATCTGGAAGATGTGTTTGTGAAGCAGGACTTCGCTGACGATTTTTCCAGCGTGAAGGTCACCTTCGACTGCAAAGTAAGCGGTGCAGGCAAGGTGTCCGTGGTGTTCAACGGGCAGGAGCAGTCCGCCGAGGTGGGGGAGCCCGCCGAGTACGGCAGCGGCGTGGTCTTTGGCAGAGGCGAGGCCGACCCCGACGTGGAGGTAGATGTACAGGATGTTTCCTTCGTCTTTACCGTAGAGCATCCCATCTTGTGGAGCGCCGAACAGCCGAACCTTTCCTATGCAGAAATCGCTCTGCTGAACGAAGGCAGTCTTGTGGAGCGGTCTGGCCTGAAAGTTGGTCTGCGGAAGTTTGAATTGAAAAATAAACAAATGCTCCTGAACGGTCAGCGCATCGTGTTCAAGGGTGTCAACCGTCACGAGTGGAGCTGCAAGACCGGCCGAACCGTCAGCCGGGAGGAAATGCTCTGGGACGTGAAAAACCTCAAAGCCCACAATGTGAACGCAGTGCGCACCAGCCATTACCCCAATGACCCGTATTTTTTGCAATTATGCGATGAATACGGTCTGTATGTGATCGGGGAAACAAACTTGGAGACCCACGGCACATGGCAGAAACTTGGTGCAGACGGCTCCGACGAGTGGCCCCTGCCCGGCGACCGCCCGGAGTGGCGGGACAATGTTCTGGCCCGAGCCGAGGCCATGCTGGAGCGGGACAAGAACCACCCGGCCATCCTGATCTGGTCCTGCGGCAACGAGAGCCACGGCGGCAAGACCCTGTGGGAGATGAGCGAATACTTCCGCCATTCCGACCCCAGCCGCCTTGTCCATTATGAGGGCATTTTCTGGGACCGGGAATACCCGGGCACTTCCGACATGGAGAGCCAGATGTATACCCCCGTAGAAGGCATCAAAGCCTTTTTGAAAGAGCACCCGGAAAAGCCCTTCATCATGTGCGAGTACAGCCACGCCATGGGCAATTCCAACGGCGGCATCACCGATTACACCGAGTATGCCTATGAGGAGCCGCTGTATCAGGGCGGCTTTATCTGGGAGTACATCGATCACGGCATCGCCGTGACCGGCCCGGATGGAAAGCCCGGCTTTGCCTACGGCGGTGACTTCGGCGACCGCCCCACCGACCGGGAATTCTGCATCGATGGTCTTGTTCTGCCCGACCGTCGCAACACCCCCAAGATGGATGCGGTAAAAGCGGCCTATGCACCCTTCAAAGTCACGGTAACGGACACAGAAGCCGTTGTGGAAAACCGGAATCTCTTCACCGACCTGAACGCCTATGATCTGGTGTTTGAAACTGCGGTCAACGGAAGGCCGGAGCGCAAAGCGGCTCTCCGGGTGGACTGTGCCCCCGGCAAAACGGTGCACATCCCGTTCCCGTTTGCTCTGCCGGAAGCAGGCCTTACCTGCATGACGGTCACGGCAGTCCAAAGAGACGCTCTGCCCGGCACCCCGGCGGGATACGAAGCCGCTTTCGGGCAGGTGTGGCACAACCATACCGAAGCCCGGCAGACCATGCCCGCCCCGCAGCTGGTGGAGATGGACTGCAACATCGGCGTGAAGGGCGGGGGCTTCGAGTACCTCTTTGGCCGGGGCAAGGGCCTTGTGTCCATCCGGTATGGCGGCGTGCAGCTGTTGGATGATACGGTGCGCCTGAATTTCTGGCGTGCGCCTACCAACAACGACGAGGGCTGTGCAGAACCCTTTGAATTCGCCTTCTGGAAAACGGCGGGCCTGTATGCCCGGTGCGATAACATGACTGCGGAACAGTCCGGTGAATTTGCTACCGTTCATACAGCTTACACTCTGCCGTATGGTCAGACTCTGCCCATCGACTTCACCATCGACGGTGCAGGCCGCTGTGACATCACCATGACATGGCAGGGTGAAAAAACAGAGCTTCCGGAATTCGGTCTGCTCTTCCCGCTGCGCCGGGAGCTGACGGATGTTTCTTATCTGGGCCTTGGCCCACGGGAAACTGTAGCCGACCGAACCACAGGCGGAAAAATGGGCACATGGAGCTACAACATCCGGGAAGATTTTGCCGCCTACAGTCCGGTCTACCCGCAGGAGTGCGGCAGCCGGACCAGCGTGTACAGCGCAGAGGTGACCGGAAACATTCCGGGCGTCCGCTTTGGCAGTGATGTTGGAATGACTTTTTCCGCCCTGCCCTATACGCCCCATGAGCTGGAAAATGCCCGCCACCTCTACGAACTGCCCCATGATGACAACAAGACGATCGTTCGCTGCGCCCTCTTCCAGCGTGGTGTAGGCGGCGACAACAGCTGGGGCGCAAAACCGCATGAAAATGCCTGCTTTGCCGTGGAAAAGGGAACCGCTTTTCATTTTTCAATTCAAAAATCAAACTAAAATTCACTTGGCTGAAGTGGTGGTGATCATCGTGATAACCAGTGCAAAGAATCCATCGAAGGCCGGATTCGTGAATGTACGGCCTACGCCGAGAAAAACGGCATTACCGTGGTCAAGCACTACTAAGAATCAAGCCATTTTCCTACTGTTTCCATAACAGAACCCCCTCACAGCATTTTTCATTTTCGCTGTGAGGGGGTTCTGTGCTGCGGTAAAGTGACGATAGTAGGACGAATGACAAGGGATGCATGGCCTTGTTGTGCTTTCAATGGGATAAAAACTGTTCCCGGACTCTTTCTTCGGTCAGCCCGGTGCCGCTGAGCGGGAACATCTTCCAGCGCAGTGCGTGACCAGAACACCAGCACCACGCTGGTGAAGAGCAGATAGGGCTTCATGCGAGGGGTGACATAGCGGAGAGAATCTCCGGCGGCGAAAGCCGTTCAGACCGGGCAGTTGACCGTGGACTGCACCACCGGGGCGGCAACGATGGCCGGAACACCGCTGACCCTGACCGAAACAGAAGCCCAGCTGCTGAAACTGCTGGCTCTGCACCGGGGCAATGTGCTCTCGGCACGGGAAATTTATGAAGCGGTCTGGAACGAGACATTCCTGCCTTCCTCCAACAATACGGTCATGGTCCACATCAAGAACCTGCGCAAAAAGCTGGAAACAGACCTGACCCACCCGCAGTACATCCACACCGTATGGGGAAAGGGGCTCAGGAGATTCAGAATCTCCTGCTTTTCATAGCCTTTTGCCGATAAAGACCAACTGGTTGAGGAAAAATGAAAACATCGCTATTTTAATCGCAGAGAAACTAAAAATAAACCGAAGAACGTGATTCTTCGGATTTCTTCAGAGATGGAGCAGGCAGATGCATGACTTCACCCATGCAGGAATGCTGAGTTATGCAAATGGATTTTTGCACCGGAAAAATCAAGGATCCCTTCATCCCGCATCCGGCACAGCTCACGAGAAAGCGCACTGCGGTCCACGCAGAGGAAATCTGCCAGTTCTGTCCGGGTGTAGGGCAGACTGTAACAGCCTTTTTCATCGGGTGTCAAGGTTTGAAGATAAATCTTCAGACGATCTCGAAGCCGTTTTTGTGCTAAAATACGCACTTTGGTATTAAAAAAGAGAAGCTGCTGTGCCATATCCTGCATAAGATTTGCTGTAACTTGCATCCGGCAGGGACAGGTCAGCGTTTTCTGTGACATCAATGCACTGAAATCCAGCAGCATTACGGTACAATCCGAACTGGCACGCAGGCAGACCGGGCTTGTTGTCCAGCCGGTACAGGCCAGTTCCGCACCAAATACTTCTCCGGGGCGAAAACGGCAGATGCTGATTTGATTTCCGTTTTCATCATACAAAAATTCTTCCATCGTGCCATTCAGCAGAACTCCGGTATTGTGGCTCTGCTCACCCAGCTCGACGATGTGAGCACCCCGAGGATAATCGTGGACATTTGCGTTCAGGCAGCTGAGGACTTCCTTATATTTTCGGGGGTGGATGCTGTTGAACATCCCGCACTGTTGTAAAATTGAATAATATTGCTCCATCTTAAAATTTGCTTCACCGTTGCCATAACAACGGACAGGTCAAGGTAGTTGTGTTAAACTCATGGTTAGAAATGTCTAATTAGAAGACAGCATTATTATACGTTATAAAGTTTGAAATGTCAAACCCTATAACATGCAGGGTTTA
>CALDNF010000039.1 GCA_937917475.1 uncultured Faecalibacterium sp. | reverse complement strand
TTTCCGGGAGCGGAACAAGAACGGCGAGCTGGTGGGCGGCCCCATGTACTATATCAAGAACGGCCTTGGCCCCCGCTGGCAGTGGCTGGCGGTGCTCTACTCCCTCTTCGGCGTGCTGACCGTCTTTGGTACCGGCAACGCCACGCAGGTCAACACCATCGTCACGGCCATCGATTCCGCCCTGCTGGCCTACGACAGCCCGGTGGCAGACTTCCTGCCCACCCTGAATCTTATCGTGGGCATCGTGGTGGCCATGCTGGTGGCCATGGTGCTGCTGGGCGGCGTCAAGCGGATCGGCAGCGTGACGGAGAAGCTGGTGCCTTTTATGGCTCTGTTCTATGTGGTGCTGGCTCTGGGTGTGGTGGTGCTGAACATCAACCGCTTCCCTGAGGTGCTGGCTTCCATCGTGTTGGGTGCCTTCAATCCCAAAGCATTTACCGGTGGTGCCATCGGCAGCATCTTCCTCAGTATGCAGAAGGGCGTTTCCCGGGGCATCTTCTCCAATGAAGCCGGCCTTGGCACCGGTTCCATCGCCCATGCCTGCGCCGACACCCGCAAGCCGGTCAAGCAGGGTATGTTTGGTATCTTTGAGGTCTTTACCGATACCATCGTTATCTGCACCCTGACCGCTATGGTCATCCTGTGCAGCGGTGTGCCGGTGAACTATGGCAGCGCAGCCGGTGCAGAGCTGACCATCTCCGGCTTTACGGCCACCTACGGCGGCTGGTCCTCCATCTTTACGGCGGTGGCCCTCTGCTGCTTTGCATTTTCCACCATCATCGGCTGGGGCCTGTATGGCTCCCGCTGCATCGAGTTTTTGTTCCGGACCGATAAGGTGGTCCGGCCCTTCCTGGTGGTCTATTCGTTTGTTGCCATTCTGGGTGCTACCGTGGACCTGGGCCTGCTGTGGAGCATTGCCGATACCTTCAACGGCCTTATGAGCATCCCCAACCTGATCGCCCTCTTCCTGCTGTCGGGTACGGTGGTCAAGCTGGTCAACGAGTTCTTTGCGGCGGAAGGCAAACCGGAAAAGTGAGGAGAAAATACCATGCCGAAGGTCATTGAGATCACGGATTTCCATGCGCCGGAGCTGGACCCCTATGCCCGGCTGACACAGGCGCAGCTGCGGAACCGTCTGGAACCGGAAAAAGGTATCTTCATTGCAGAGAGCCCCAAGGTGATCGCCCGGGCTCTGGATGCGGGCTATCAGCCCCTTTCGCTGCTGATGGAACGCAAGCAGATCACCGGCCCGGCAGCGGAGATCCTGACCCGCTGCGGGGATGTGCCGGTGTATACGGCGGACCGGGAGATGCTGGCAGCCCTGACCGGCTTTGAGCTGACCCGGGGCGTGCTCTGTGCATTCCATCGCCCGGTTCCCCGCACGGTGGAAGAGCTCTGCCGCAACGCCCGGCGTGTGGCTGTGCTGGAAGGGATCGTGGATTCCACCAATGTGGGGGCGATTTTCCGGAGTGCGGCGGCTTTGAATATGGACGCCGTGCTCATTACGCCCTCCTGCTGTGACCCGCTCTGCCGCCGTGCGGTGCGGGTGAGCATGGGTACGGTCTTTCAGGTGCCTTGGGCACAGATCGGGGACACCCCGGCAGACTGGCCCGAAAAAGGCATCGCCCGCCTGCATGAGCTGGGCTTCAAGACGGCGGCCATGGCTCTCAGTGACCGTTCGGTGAGCATCGATGACGAGCAGCTGGCTGCAGAGCAGAAACTTGCCATCATCATGGGCACCGAGGGGGACGGCTTGGCCCACGAGACCATTGCCTCCTGCGATTACACCGTGAAAATTCCCATGTCCCACGGCGTGGATTCCCTCAATGTTGCCGCCGCCAGTGCCGTTGCATTCTGGCAGCTGGGCAAACAGTAAAACCGGATAGTCCGATAAAAAGTAAAAACAAAAGCAAAACCCTCCGGTCTGCACAAATTCTGCGTGCAGGCAGGAGGGTTTTATGCTGAGTAAAACAGAAAAATCAAGGATGAAAATGGGCCTTGTCTGCGACGTCATAGATGTTCTGTCCACCGCAGAGGGCTTCAAAATAGGATTTTAGTGCAAGGTTCCGATCCCACTTGTGCTGGGGATAAGCACCGTAACGGCGTTTGACATCGGACATTCGCTCTTCGATATCCACTACGCCTTCGGCACCGGCCAGAGAATCGCAGAGCTGGATGAGCCAGTCGTATTCGTCGTAGACCATAGCGGCAAGCTGCGTTTCGATCAGGGCGGTTTCTTCCGGGGTGGTATCCCGATTCCCGACATAGTCTGTAAGGGAGTGGTCATTGAAAGAGTGGCTCAGGCAGACCCGGGCGACTTCATCATAGCCAAGCTCCATCATATAGGAATAGCCATCCACGACATGACCCAGATGTCGTTTGCCAAACCGGCGGCCAATGTCGTGCAAAAGACCCAGCACATAGGCTTTGTCTGGGTCCAGTCCGCAGGCGGCGGCAATTGCTTCTGCGCAATGGGCCGCAGTCCGGCTGTGATCACCCCAAGGGCCGGGGTTGTGGGGGAGAGCTTCAGCCAGCAGGTTTTCGGCCTGTTCACGAGTTGGATACATGAAAACCTCCCGTTCAGGCCAAGGTATCAATGCTGGCCTGAAGTTTTTGATAGAATTGCCCCAGATGGTATCCGTCGATGAAACGGTGGTTGACTTCCAGCGACATTCCCAGCGTTTCCCGGCCATTGGCTTCGACGTATTTTCCCCAGATGATGCGGGGAATGTTATCATCCCGGTCAAAGTCCCGTTCGTTGGTGCAGCCGGTCAGGTCAAACCATGGGGTGCAGCTGAAATAGATCAGGTTGTCCGTCTCGTCGTCCTGATCAAGAAAGGTCTTTTGGGCTGTGCTGCGGGCCTTGACGGCGGCGCAGAACTCGGCGATGCTGCCGGATTTGGGCAGTGTGACGATGTGGAACTGCTCACTGCCGTGGCGCAGGTCGGTAAAGCTTGGGATGCGCTCATCCAGCAGATAAATTTCGCCGTTCCGGATGGTATAGCGGAAATTTTCCACCGCATTGATGGCGTCCGTGACCAGATAGCCCAGTGTATAATAGAACGAAAGACCGTTCTGCTTTGTGTATCGGTGCAGATTAGTCACATCCACTCGGAAGGTGACGCTGTAAAAGGGCTGAGAGACTGCGGAGAAAAACTGAAACAGTTCTGCCCGGGGCCAGTTGGAAAGTTCGATTTTTTTCATAGACTCACTCCGTAAGATGATACCGCTGCATGGTCTCAGGATTGCGGCCCGGCTGCAGTTCCCGCATTGCGTTCCTCTTTGCTCTTATCCAGCCCATCAAACTGTTTGAGAATCTGCGGGTCCTTCAGCTTGACAACTTTGCCGGAGAGGTAATGCAGGGTGTTTTCTTCGGGGATATTGCCGAAATTGATGCGGACAGCACACAATGCCTGTGTTTTGGTGCCGGTGCGTTCGTTCATCTTCCGGTTGCCGTATTTGATGTCGCCCAGCACCGGTTTGCCAAGGTAGGCAAGATGGGCACGGATCTGGTGAGTGCGGCCGGTGATGAGCCCGATCTTGCACAGAGCAAAGGGCCCGGCGGTGCGCAGCACATCCACATCGGTGATGATCTGCTTCCGGCGTTCATCCTGAGACTGGTGGGCGTGGATGCTGACCTTGTTGTTCTTCTCGTCGTGCTCCCACCATGCGGTGAACCGGCCGCTCTGGGGGATGCCCACTGTGATGGTGTAATACTCCTTTTTGAGCAGGTCGGTGCGGATGATCTCGTTCATGTCCCGCAAGGCAGCGTAGCTCTTGGCAGCGATCACCAGACCCTCGGTGCCCCGGTCCAGCCGGTTGCAGATGCCGGGTTTGAAGCGGTTTTCGCCGTGGGGGTCGTATTCCCCTTTCTGGGCGAGATACTGGGTGAAGGCATCCACAAGATTTGCGTCGCCGGTGCGGTCGCTGTGGCAGAGCAGGTGGGTGGGCTTGTAGAGGACGGCGATGTTCTCGTCCTCATAAATGACATTGACTTTAGGCTGGTTCGGCTGCTTTTTGGGCGGCTTCCGGGTCGGCTTTGCGCCCTCCGGCGGGAAGAACTCATCGTTGATGTAGAGCTCAATGAGGTCTCCGGCTTGGATCCGGTCCTCCGGGGCTCCTTTTTTGCCGTTGACCTTGATCCGTTTGTTCCGGAAACTTTTGTACAGCAGGCTGGTGGGAAAATCCTTCGTTACGCTCTGGACAAAGCGGGACAGCCGGACACCTTCATCATTGGCAGTGGCGGTATATTGTTTCATAATGATCCTCGTTTGGGTTGGATTGGGCGGATGAGGCACCGGAATCGGACGCCTTCGATCGTGCTGTTCTCATTATAGTGGTCCGGGAACTTGAAGTCAACGCAGAATATTTCACGCCGCCCCTTGTCTTTTGCCGAAAATAGGGTACTATTAAAGTATCACACAAAAGGAGAGCGGCTATGGCGGAAGGCAGAAAGATTCATCAGGGACATCGCCAGCGGATGCGGCAGCGGGTAGAGGAGCAGGGCTTTGAGTCACTGGCTCCCCACGAGGCGTTGGAAGTCCTGCTCTACACCACAAATCCCCAGAAGGACACCAACGGCATCGCCCATGCGCTGATCGAACGATTCGGAGATTTTGCCGGGGTGCTGGATGCAACGGAAGCAGACCTACTGGAAGTGGAGGGGGTGGGCCCTTCTACGGCCCGGATGCTGCATCTTCTGCCGGAGGTCAGCCGATACTATCATCGGAGCCGGACCGGGGAAGGGAGAGTTGTCCGCTCTGCCGACCAGATGGCGGGCTTTCTGCTGGCAAAGTTTGCGGGGGCCGACCGGGAAAAGGCCATGCTGGTGATATTGGACAGCCGCAGCCGGGTCAAAGCGACGTTCTGGCTCCGGGAGGGCACCAGCCGCAAGGTCAGTTTGGAGATCAAAGATATCGTGGAAGCGGCCCTGAAAGGCGGTACAGATACAGTGGTGCTCTGCCACAATCACCCCAACGGTGTGGCCTTGCCCTCCCGAGAGGACATTCTGGCGACGGAAAATATCGTCCGTGCGCTGGGAATGATCAAAGTCCATCTGCGGGATCACATTATCCTGACCGAAACAGAGTACTTCTCCATGCGAGAAGAAAACCGCCTGCCCTTTTATGATTTTGTCACCGGGGAGATGCTGCGTCCCTACTAAAAGAAGTTTTTTGTTTACATTATAAAATTATTGTGCTATAATGAGCAAAAAATAAACAACTATTTGTGGTTCTTCAAAGCGAGGACCAGAAAGGAGGACACACGATGGCAGATGAAAAATTCAAGCTTGTGTCGTCCTATTCGCCCACCGGAGATCAGCCTCAGGCCATTGAAGAGCTGGTGGCGGGCGTGGAGCGTGGAGACCGCTGCCAGACGCTGCTGGGCGTTACCGGCAGCGGCAAGACCTTTACCATGGCCAACGTCATTGCCCGGTGCAACCGGCCTACGCTGGTGCTGGCCCATAACAAAACGCTGGCAGCCCAGCTCTGCACAGAATTCCGCTCGTTTTTTCCGGAAAATGCAGTGGAGTATTTTGTTTCTTACTACGATTACTACCAGCCGGAAGCCTATATTCCCAGCACCGATACCTACATTGAAAAGGACAGTGCCATCAACGATGAGATTGACCGGCTCCGTCATTCGGCCACGGCGGCGTTGTCGGAACGGCGGGACGTCATCATTGTTGCGTCGGTGTCCTGCATCTATTCGCTGGGTGACCCCATTGACTACCGGAGCATGGTCATCAGCCTGCGTCCGGGGATGGAAATGGACCGTGACGAGCTCTGCCGCCGTCTTGTGACGCTGCAATATGAGCGAAATGACGTGAATTTCATCCGAAATAAGTTCCGGGTCCACGGGGATACGGTGGACATTTATCTGGCCTATATGAGCGAACTTGCCATCCGGGTGGAATTTTTCGGGGATGAGATCGACCGGATCACCGAGTTCAACCCTCTGACCGGTACCAAGCAGAACGTGGTCAAGCACGTTGCCATCTTCCCGGCCAGCCATTATATCGTCAGTGCGGAGAAAAAGGCTGCCGCAATTGAGAAGATCCGGGCGGAGTGCGATCAGCAGGTGAAGCAGTTCACTGCGGAGGGGAAGCTGATCGAAGCCCAGCGCATCCAGCAGCGGACCAACTATGATATTGAGATGCTCACCGAGGTGGGCATCTGCAAAGGCATCGAGAATTATTCCGCTGTTCTGTCGGGGCGTGCACCGGGCAGTATGCCGACCACTCTGCTGGACTATTTCCCGGACGATTTTCTTCTCTTTGTGGACGAAAGCCATGTTACCCTGCCGCAGGTGCGGGCCATGTACGGCGGCGATTACGCCCGCAAAAAAACACTGGTGGAGTATGGATTCCGCCTGCCCTCGGCGTTTGACAACCGCCCCCTCAAATTTGAGGAGGTGGAGTCAAAGCTGAACCAGATGATCTTCGTTTCGGCTACGCCCGGTGAATACGAGCGGAAGAATTCCACTCAGATCGCACAGCAGGTTATCCGGCCCACCGGTCTGCTGGACCCGCTGATCTCGGTCCGTCCGGTGGAGGGGCAGGTCACCGACCTGCTGGGCGAGATCAACGCCCGCATTGCCCGGCAGGAGCGGGTGCTGGTGACGACGCTGACAAAGAAAATGGCCGAGGACCTTACCGATTATCTCACCGAGCAGGGCATCAAGGTCAAGTATATGCATCACGAGGTGGATACTTTTGAGCGGATGGAGATCATCAAAGATCTCCGCTTGGGCTCCATCGATGTGGTGGTAGGCATCAACCTGCTGCGGGAGGGTCTGGACCTGCCGGAGGTCAGCCTTGTGGCCATTCTGGATGCCGATAAAGAAGGCTTCCTCCGCAGCGAGACCAGCCTGATCCAGACCATTGGCCGTGCAGCCCGGAACGCTGACGGCCTTGTGATTATGTATGCGGATGAGGTCACCGACAGCATGGACCGGGCCATTACCGAGACCGAACGCCGCCGGGCCATCCAGATGGCTTACAACGAGGCTCATGGCATCGTGCCCAAGACCATTGTCAAGGCTATCCCGGATTCCATCGAGATCAGCGATAAGGCAGAAAACGCAAAGCGTAACACCCGCCGGATGGGCAAGATGGAGCGGGAAGCTGCCATTGACCGGCTGACCCGGGAGATGAAGGAAGCGGCCAAACTGCTGGAATTCGAGCACGCTGCCTTCCTGCGCGACCAGATCGACCGTCTGCGCCGGGGTGAGAACCCCACCGTGGATTCGTCGGCCGAGGAAGAGCGGAAACAGAACCATTCACAGACACAAAAAAGAGGGAGAAAACACTTTGGCAAACGATAAGATCGTCATCAAGGGAGCCCGGGAGCACAACCTGAAAAATGTGAGCCTGACCCTGCCCAGAGAAAAATTGATCGTCATGACCGGCCTGTCCGGCTCGGGCAAGTCCAGTCTGGCC
>CALDNF010000038.1 GCA_937917475.1 uncultured Faecalibacterium sp. | reverse complement strand
GACAGCTTTTTGAAGAAAAATAATACCATCGGCATTGAGGGCATCGATACCCGCCACCTGACTCGTATCATCCGGGAGAGCGGCGTGATGAACGGTGCGATCCTGACCACCTTTGACCCCGCCGACCCGGCCAACAAGGACAAGACCGAAGCTCTGCTGGCGGAGATCCGCAGCTACGCCGTGACCGACGCCGTAAAGAGCGTGACCTGTGCCGAACCGGAAGTCTTTAACGAAAAGGGCGAGACCCATGTTGTCCTGATGCACTACGGCTGCAAGCGGAATATCGTCCGCTGCTTGGTCAAGCGGGGCTGCAAGGTCACCGTGATGCCCGCTTTTGCCACTGCCGAGCAGGTGGCTGCCCTGAATCCGGACGGCATCATGCTCTCCAACGGCCCCGGCGACCCTGCTGAGCCGGTGGAGGTCATTGAGAACCTGAAAAAGATCTTTGAGCTGGGCATCCCCACCTTCGGTATCTGTCTGGGCCACCAGCTGTCTGCACTGGCAGCGGGGGCTAAGACCATGAAGCTCAAGTATGGCCACCGGGGTGCAAACCAGCCGGTCACCGATTTTGAGTCCGGCCGCACCTTCATCACCAGCCAGAACCACGGTTACGCCGTGGTGGGCGAGGAACTGCCTGCTGAGATGGGCGAGGTGGCACAGGTGAACGCCAACGACGGCACCTGTGAGGGCATCAAGTACAAGAAGTGGAATTGCTTCACCGTCCAGTTCCATCCAGAAGCAAACGGCGGCCCCAAGGACACCGAGTTCCTGTTTGACCGCTTCCTGAACAACGTCAAAGCAGCAAAAAAGGAGGCACGCTGAAATGCCTAAGGACCCCAGAATCAAAAAGGTACTGGTCATCGGCTCCGGCCCCATCATCATCGGTCAGGCCGCTGAGTTCGACTACTCCGGCACGCAGGCCTGCCGTGCCCTGAAAGCAGAGGGCATCGAGACCGTTCTGCTCAACTCCAACCCGGCAACCATCATGACCGACCCGGACGTGGCCGATCATGTTTACATCGAGCCCATGACGCTGGAAGTCGTGGAGCGCATTCTGGACATTGAAAAGCCGGACTCCGTGCTGCCGAACCTGGGCGGTCAGATGG
>CALDNF010000037.1 GCA_937917475.1 uncultured Faecalibacterium sp. | reverse complement strand
ACCTGCTACCTGCAGGGCGGCCTGAACTTTGCCGCCAGCCGTGCCGGTGTGCTGCTGGCTGTCCAGAATGCTTACTTTGCCTGAACGAAAGAAGAAAAGTGCTGGACGAGGCTGTGAATCGTCTGGAAAAACTGACCGAACTTTTAAAATAAAGGAAAGTGTGAAAATTATGAGCCATGTTACCCCCATCGATCCGGAGATGCTCGCCCGCTTTGAGAAGGGCTATGCTGCACGGCCCGAGCTGCAGGTGATGTCCAATGCTATCTGCCGTACCAGCCTGTCGGATGCGGCTTTTGTGCCTGCCGCTGCTGCAAAGCTGCGGATGGACTTCTCTGTTGTGGTGCCTGACCTTGAAGTGACCAACCAGAAGCAGAGCGGCCGCTGCTGGATGTTCTCTACCATGAACGTCCTCCGCCGCCGGGTCATTGAAAAGTGCAATCTGGAAAATTTCTCTTTCTCTCAGACCTACCTTGCCTTTTATGACAAACTGGAGAAGGCAAATCTCTTCTTTGAAAACGTCATCCATTTTGCCGATCAGGAGTTAGATGACCGGGAAACCTTTACCCTGATGGGCAACCCGCTGCCCGACGGCGGTCAGTGGGATATGGCCATCAGCCTGACCAAAAAGTACGGCCTTGTGCCCAGCTGGGTCATGCCGGAGACGGCGGCTTCCACCGGCACGGCAAAGTATCTGCCCATCCTGACCCGCAAGATGCGGGAGGATGCACTGGAACTGCGCAAGCTGGTGCGGGAAGGCAAAGACCCCTCTGCCCGCAGGGAAGAGATGCTGGCGGAGATCTACAACGCTCTTCGTATCCTTTATGGTCAGCCCCCCAAGACCTTCGATTTTGAGTACACCGATAAGGACGAGGTTTACCACAGCGATAAGGGCCTGACCCCCAAGAGCTTTATGGAAAAATATGTGGGCAACGATTTTGACCAGTACGTTGTGGTCATCTCTTCGCCCATCCATGAGATCAACCGCACCTACTGCCAGCCCTTCATGGGCGATGTTGTGGAGGATGGAATGTTCTGGCTCAACCTCTCGCAGGAGGAGCTGGAAGACCTGACCATCCGTCAGCTCAAGGCAGGGGAGGGCGTGATGTTCAGCTGCGACTGCCACCCCGACGGAGACCGTGCCAACGGCTATTGGGATCAGGATTCCTTCCAGTACGGCGAGGTGTTGGGCGGCATGACCTTTGGGATGACCAAGGCGGAACGTCTGCTGACCCGGGACAGCACCATGAACCATTGCATGATGTTTGCAGGGGTCAATCTGGAAGAGGACGGCACCGCCTCCCGCTGGAAGATTGAAAACAGCTGGGGCGAGGAGAGAGGCCAGAAGGGCTACTATGTGGCCAGTGAAAAGTGGTTCAAAGCCAACGTGTATCAGATCACGGTCCGCAAGAGCCTGCTCAATGATGCCCAGCGTGCGCTGCTGGATCAGGAGCCGCTGCCCATGAAGCTGTGGGATCCGCTGAGCTGATAGCGGTATGAAACGGCGAAAGATTTTCAGAAAAACTCCCGACACAGACTGAAATCGCCGCAAATCGAAAAAATGTTGAAAATTTTTTCGATTTTTATTGACAGAAACCGGCACGTTGTGGTATAGTAGACATAGAAAAAGAAGCTCTCGGTGAGAAGCTCTGAAAACTGAATATCAGCAAAGCAGCCGAAAGGCTGTGACGCAAAGCTAAAGGGCCTGTAAAATGGCAGCCAGTTGCGCTTAGAAGATTCCTCTCAGGAGGATGAACTTAAGGTTGTTTCGAGCACTGCTTTACGTCGGATGATGTTCAGTAGTGCTTTTTTCATAGAAAAACTTCCGATTCCCCATTCGTTGAAGAGTTTGTAAATTCATAAATCGGCAAAGCAGTCGAAAGGCTGTGACGCAAAGCTAAAGGGCCTGTAAAATGGCAGCCAGTTGCACTTTGAAGGGTATTGTAAATGTACGCTTTTTGGTGCATTACAATACTCTTCTTTTGTTACTGACACTCAACGAAGGAGTCTTATCCATGCGTACTACCCAAAAGAATTTTGTGAGCATGATCCTCTGCATCGCACTGCTGTGCGTGGTAGCAGTCTTTGCAATGCCTGCATCTGCAGCTTCCGGCGAGCAGATGGCAGAGCAGGAGCACTTTTTACAGATCATTAACATGGAGCGTGCCAAGGCTGGCGTGCCCGCCGTATCCATCGGCAGCACTGCATTGAACAATGCAGCAACCGCTCGTGCTGAGGAGATCTCTCACAATTACTCCTACGTCCGTCCCAATGGCAAGCGGGAGTTCACCATCCTGTCCGAGTACGGTGTGTCGGATATCACCGTGGGCGAAGATTACTGGGCTGGCTGCGAGACCCCGGAAGAGGCTGTGGAAGCTTGGATGAACAATGAATATTTCCGTCAGCGTCTGCTGGACAAGGATGCAATGTACATCGGTGTCGGTCACTACGAGGGCGGCGTCTATGAAAATTATTGGGTTGTGATCTTTACTTATCCCGATAACACCAGCAACAGTCAGTTTGCGCAGGAACTGCTCACTCTGGTCAATGCAGAGCGTGCAAAGAATGGTCTGGTTCCTCTGGAGCTGGGTGATGCAAACCTGAATGCTGCTGCTGCCGAGCGTGCCAAGGAGATCTCTGAGGTCAATTCCCATACCCGTCCTAATGGCACCAGTTGCTTCACCGTTCTGAAGGACTATAAAGTTGCGGACGAGCCCACCGGCGAGAATGCTGCATGGGGTGAGGCCAGCGCAGAAGAAGTTTTTGATTCCTGGATGGCATCCGATGGCCACCGTGCAAACATTCTGGATCCTGCCGCTCGTAAGATGAGCGTGGGCTACTACTACAGCAGCTCCAGCCAGTACGGCCACCAGTGGATCCAGCTCTTCACCAAGTAAGAGCAGAGCTAAGACAAACCACGAGTGCTTTCCCTCCTTTCTGAAACACTCGATTCGTACAATCCCCAAAAGCAAGATGACCCGGCAGAGCGTGAAATCTGCCGGGTCATTTTGTTGTTGCTATAATTGTTATAAAAGCCTTAAACCGGCTCAGAGGCTCAGGTTATCCAGAACCTGCCGGGCGGAACAAATGGTTTCTTCGCTGGTCTGCCAGACCTCAAACTCGCTGAACCCGGGCAGTCCCATGGGAACACCTTCCCGGCGGAACGTCATTCGACTGTCCAGCACCTGTTTGCCGGAGAGATGGAACGCATGAGCCCCAGTTTCGGCAGCAAGGCTGGGAAGGTTGGCAGGGGAGACCCCGGCACCCACCAGGATCTCAATCTCGCTGCCAGCCAGCTCTACCAGCTTCCGGAGCAGGGCGGCTCCCTGCGGGGCACTGGCTGCCTGTCCGCTGGTCAGAATGGTTGCGAGTCCAAGTTCCTTGGCGTCTTCCAGTGCAGCAAAGGGATCCCGACAGACATCAAAGGCACGGTGCAGGGTCAATGCTGTCGGACGGCCAATATCCTGTCCGGCCCGAAGAGCCGAAGCGTAGATCATCCGCAGAGCATCCTTATCCAAGGCACCGTCAGGAGTCAACACGCCGGTCACAATGCCGTCTGCACCGGCTGCAACCAGCTCGGAAGCGGTCTCTGCCATCTGTTCCAGCTCGTAGCGGTCATAGCAAAAATCTCCGAACCGGGGCCGGAGCAGGGCGCGCACCGGCAGGCCGGTCACAGTTTTGACCTGACGCACCAGTGCAAGGCTGGGGGTGGTGCCGCCGATAATCAGATTGGCACACAGTTCCAATCGGTCGGCTCCGCCCCGCTTGGCGGCAAGGGCACTGGCAACGCTGTCCACACAGACTTCCAAAGTGCAAGACATAGGATACCTCCATTGCTTGAATAAAGCAAAATTGATCGTTGTGCATGATTCAACAAAACCCGCCAGCAGCTGTTACTGGCGGGTTGAGTTAAAGTGGAATTTTACTGAACCGAGCTCAGGAAACGTACAAAACCTTCCCGGCCTGCGTCGTCCAGTTTGTAGACACCGGCATCGGTCAGAACTTCGGCAAAGACATGGCCGATCTCATCCTGTACGATGCTGTGCACATTCTCGGCGTTGAGTCCCGGATACTTGGCTAGAATCTCTTCGGCCCATTCCGCATGTTTCTGGATGGATTCGCTGTACTGTGCGGTGGGAACATGATTGACCAGTGCAGTTTCCAGTTCTGCCATCTCGCCCTTGAGGCGGCTGGGGAGAACGGCCAGACCCATGACCTCAATCAGGCCGATGTTCTCTTTTTTGATATGGTGAAGCTTGGCATGGGGATGATAGACGCCCAACGGATGCTCCGGCGTGGTAATGTTGTTCCGCAGGACAAGATCCAACTGGAACTTGCCGTCCCGCATCCGGGCAATGGGAGTGATGGTGTTGTGCGGTTCGCCGTCGGTCTCAGCAAAGACGGAGCAGGTTTCATCTGAGTAGCTGCGCCATGCCGTAAGGATCTTGTCTGCCAGATCCACAAGCCGTTCGTCATCGGCGCAGGTCAGCCGGATGCAGCTCATGGGCCAGTGGACGATGCCGGCTTCCACATCCTCAAAGCCGGGGAATACCCA
>CALDNF010000036.1 GCA_937917475.1 uncultured Faecalibacterium sp. | reverse complement strand
CCTGAATCTAACGCGTCTGCCAATTCCGCCATATCCGCATATTCTGTTTTGCTCGTGAGCCGTGCGACTCAGAACGTTGATTATTATACCACGGCTGCGGAGAATGTCAAGTGAATTTCAAAAAATTGTTCGACAAAAATTTTCTTCAAATTTGATGCAATCCGTACAGGGCCAATGGGGCGAAAATTCTGTTGAAGTATGATACAATAAAACACAAGGCCCCGGCAGATTCCGGAGGCACATCAAGAGAATGAGGGAAGCTTTCTATGTTTAATTTTCTGATCTTCATCATCGGAGCAGGCATCATGTTTTATATGGCCCTGCGCAGCGTTATGCAGCGGCGGCGGCTTCAGGCCCGGGGCAGACAGGTGACGGCCCGGGTCAGCGGAACCGTTCAGAGCCGGGAAGGCGAAGCCTATGTGCTTGAGTTCGAGACCGAAGGCGGCACCCACAGACTGCATTATCCCAAAGCGGCAAAGGGTAAAAGCTTTGCGCAGGGGCAGCAGGTCACCTTATATTATGATCCCGATGATCTGGACAAAATGTACGTCGAAGGCGACAAGGCCGTTCTGGGAGCCGAGGTGCTTTATGTTCTGCTGGGTGTGGTGCTGATCGCCCTGATGGTCAGCTTTGTGCAGTGGTGAGGAGGATTCGGAGATGAAACTGGAACATTTTGGAATGGCGGAGCCCGGGGATTGCCGGGTAGTCTTTACGGCGGATGCCGCAGAGCTGGCCCGGGCTGTGGAGGAAGAACGTGCGGCAACGGATGCGCCGCAGGAGGAAGAAGACCTTCTGACGGCAGCAGTCAACCGGGCGATCCTGAGCGGATTTTCCACCCTGTATGCAGAGCTTGTGGAAAACCAGAAACTTGTACCGATCACAGATCCGGATTTTGAGCTTCTGGCAGTCAACCGGGACGAAGGATTCCGGGCGGGGGCACAGTTTTTTGCGCTGCCGCCGCTGGAACTTGGAACGTACACCGGCTTTGTGCAGGCCATCCGTCCCCGGCCCATCCGTCCGCTGACGGTGGAACTGGAAGTCAACCGGAACCATGGCGACGAGGACCGTGCCGCCGACGCTGCGGGCAAGGCGGCTCTGAGGCAGCGGGTCACCCGGGAAATTTATGCCCAACGCTGCGCACAGGCTGAGCCGCTGGCCCGGCAGGAACTGATCTTCCAGCTGGGAAAAGAGGTGTCCGGTCCGCTGCCCAAGCAGCTGGTGGCGGGCAATTACTTTGCACATCAGCGGCAGTTCAATCTCCGGCTGCAGGCCAACGGCATCAACTTTGACCAGTATCTCAAGGTGCAGGGGCAGACGGTAGAGGAGTTCCGCACAGCCCTCCATGCCGAGGCGGAGCAGAAGCTCCGGAGCCGTCTGGGGCTGCTGCTGGTGGCTGACCGGGAGCACCTCTGGCCAACACAGGAAGAAACAGACGCAGAACTGGCCCGGTGGAATCCCAAGATTTATGGGGAGCGCACTTTCCCCGCCAACGATGAACGAAAAGTCCGCCAGCAGCTTGCCGCCAGCCGTGCTGCTGCTTTTGTGACCGATCATTCCACGCTCACGCCCCCGCCGGCGGAACCGGTGATGGCAGAATCTAAGGAGAAACAATCATGACCGATCTGAAAATCGCCTTTTTTGATATTGACGGAACCCTGATCGATATGGAGAAAAAGCAAATCACGGCTAAAATGGTGGAGACGCTGCATCGCTTACAGAAAAATGGGGTCCGCATCTGTATCGCCACGGGCCGGGCTCCGGCGGAGCTGCCCGAAATTGACGGTGTGGACTTTGATGCTTTTCTGACCTATAATGGCTCGTATTGCTATGACCGGGAGGGCCGGACCATCTTTGCGAACCCCATCTCTCCGGAGGATGTGGATACCCTTCTTTCCAATGCGGCGGCTCTGGGCCGTCCGGTGATGCTGGCTACCCGGGACCGCCTGCTGGCCAATGGCCGGGACAGGGATCTTGTGGACTATGCTGCCATTGCAAAGGTCGAGGTGCAGGTAGCCCCGGACTTTGAACAGGTGCGGCGGCAGGAGACGATTTTTCAGCTCATGCTGGGCAGCCGGGAAGCCGAGCACGCCCGCCTGATGCAGGGAGTGAAAAATGCAAAGATCGCCGGTTGGTGGGACCGTGCGGTGGATGTCATTCCCGGCAACGGCGGTAAGGGCATCGGCATTGAAAAAATGCTGGAATTTTACGGCTATACCCCGGAGCAGGCCATTGCATTTGGCGATGGCAACAACGATATCGAGATGCTTCAGGCGGTGGGCACCGGCGTTGCGATGGCAAATGGCTCTGACCGTCTCAAGGCCGTGGCAACTACCGTCTGCGGTTTCTGCGCTGAAGACGGAATCTACCATTATTGTGTGGAAAATGGACTGATTTAAAGCTGAATAAGATGTCCCCCTTTTCGCATTTGCGTCAGGGGGCTTTTTCTTTTATTACAGCTTTCCGCCCTTGAGGTACTTTACCATCAGAGGGGCCTGATACGCCAGCATCAACAGCCAGCCCACGACATAGCTGTAGGGCAGAGCTTCAATATCCATCTTCATCACCAGCACAAACAGGGCGGCGGCAGCCACACGGCCCGCCATGTTCAGCATACTGCTGTTCAGGGTGATCTTCAAATCGCCCACGCCGCGGAAACCGCCCTGGATGCCGTTGGTCAGGGCAGGCATCAGGTAGAACAGGGATACCAGCCGCAGGAACCGCACGCCCAGAGCAATGACCTCGGGCTCATCGGCGAACATCCGGATGATGGGTTCGGCCCCAAAGAAGCAGAGGGCGGTGATGGCGATGGCGTAGATCATCTCGATCTTCAGGCCGCAGAAAAAGCCCTGCCGTACCCGGTCTTTTTTGCCGGCACCTTCGTTCTGAGCCATGAGGGTGGTCATGGCATGGCCGATGTTCTGCTGCGGGATGTAGGCAAAATCGTCGATCCGGCTGGAGGCGGTAAAAGCCGCCATGGCGTTGACGCCCATGGTGTTCACGATGGCCTGTACGGCGATCTTGCCCAGCTGGACGGTGGCCTGCTGCATGGCACTGGTCCAGCCGTAGCTCACAGTCTTGCGGAGCAGGGAACCGTCAAAGACCAGCCACCGCCGCCCCAGCCGGAGCACCGGCACCCGGAACTGGATGTAAACGGCGCAGAGTACGCAGCACAACGCCTCGCTGAGGACGGTGGACAGGGCGCAGCCCTCGGAACCCCAGCCCAGAGCCCGGACAAAAAACAGGTCGCCGCCGATGTTCAGCACGGAACTGATCATCAGAAAGTAAAGCGCACTCTGGCTGTCGCCCAAAGCCCGCATGGTGGCGGCAAGAAAGTTATAAAAGAAGGTGAAGATCAGCCCCGCAAACACGATGCGCAGGTAGTTCACTGCAATGGGCAGGATGGCTGTGGGCACCTGCAAAAGCCGGAGCAGGGGATTCGCCAGCAGGATGCAGAGAGCGGAAAATGCCAGTGAGAACACTGCACCCGCAATGGCGGTGGTGGATACCTGCCGCTCCACCAGCTTCCGGTCGCCTGCGCCGAATGCCGTGCTGACCAGAATACCGGCTCCCAGACACATACCGTTGATGAACAGGATGGCCAGTGTCATCAGTGGGTTGGAAGTGCCCACGGCGGCAAGGGCTTCTTCGCCCACGAATTTGCCCACGATGATGCTGTCGGCGGCGTTGTAGGTCAGCTGGAACAGGTTGCCCAGCACCAGCGGGATGGTAAATTTGACCAGCAGCGGTGTGATGCTGCCGGAGGTCATGTCTTTGGTCATAGGATGCTCCTTGAAGTTACACATTCACTCTTCCGCTGAACACAGCCAGAGCCGAGCGGCTGGTGCCGTTGGCGATGAGCTGGGCGGCGGCGTGAAGAGCAGCCCCGGCACTGGGGGCGGCGGGGATGGCGTCGGTCCGCAGCACCCGCTGGGCGGCACGGTTGGCGTCGGTGGTGGAGACGGCGGCAACATTGTCCACCACATAAGAATTAAAGTTTTTGGGCACGAACCCGAAGCCCATCTCCGGGATGCCATGGCTACCCACAAAGCCGCCTGCAAGGGCCTGACTTTCGTAGGGCTCCACGGCCACCACCCGGACATCATTGGTCCAGCCCTTGATGGCCTCGCCTACGCCGGTGATGGTGCCGCCGCTGCCCACGCTGATGGTCACAGTGTCCACAAGGCTGGCGTTCTCCCGGGCAATGGCCTTGACGAGGGCAGGCCCGGTGACCCGGCGGTGATATTCGGGATTGTCGTCGTTGACCAGCCAGTTCATGTAGTACCAGCCTTTTTCGGCAGCGGTCTTTTCAGCCAGTGTGCGGGCTCCGGCCAGCCCGGCCCGGGCAGGGGAGTGGAGAATCTTGGCACCCAGCCGCAGCAGGGTCTCCTGCCGCAGGGCGGGGGCATCCTCCGGCATGGCCAGCACCACCGGATGCCCAGCGGTGAGGCCGGCCAGCGTCAGGGCTGTGGCAAAGGCTCCGGAGGATGCCTCGATGATGGGCTGACGGTCCAGCAGCCCACCATGCTCAGCGGCCAAGGCCAACATTCCTTCTGCCAGCGCATCCCGGGAAGTTCCGGTAGGGCCGCCGAAATCCAGATAGGCGTACAGCCGCCCCCGCAGTCCGCAGGCCGCAAGATATCCCCGCAGCTCCACGATGGGGCAGGGCAGCAGGGTCTGATAAAAATTGGGGTAGATGGGCATGGGACACCTCGATTCTGATATTGTCTGCCAAAACTGCAGGGCCCGCCGTCGTCTGGGCGGAAAAACTTCTGCGTTCTGCTCAAACCTGCCCGGTCTGCCAAGAGCTCTCCCTTTGGGAGAGCTGGCGAGCGGAGCGAGACTGAGAGGGCTATTCTTAAATGTACCGCAATCTCCCCCTAGCGTCAAGGAGGCTTTGGGGAAAACGGAGAAATTTTGCCGGAAAAATCGGCATTGTGATGCAAAAATCCCTTGACAAGAGGAAAAGCCTCTGGTATACTTCTTTTGTAAAGCAAAAAAGCTTTACAATCATTGGAGGTCAGGGCAGTGGCAAAGGATCTGGAAATGGGCTATCTGCTCGATTTTTACGGCGAGGTGCTCACCGAAAAACAGCGTGAGATGCTGCGTCAGTATTATAACGATGACCTCTCCCTCAGCGAGATCGGAGAAAACTTCGGCATCACCCGACAGGGTGCGAGGGATGCCATCAAGCATGGCGAGACGACCCTCAAGGAGCTGGAAGCCAAGGTGGGCTTTGCGGCCCGGTATCGCCGGGTGCAGGAAAAGCTGGAAGAGCTGGAGCAGATGGTCATCGATGCACGGTTTGAGTGCACCGGCCCCTATGCCAGACTCACCACCACGGAGTATGCGGACACCTTAAATAAGATGCTGACCGTCATCCGCTCCATTGACGAAGTGAACGAGAGCTGAATTTATTACTTGAGAGGAGCACCGAACAATGGCATTTGAATCTTTGACCGACCGCCTTGCCGGTGTGTTCAAAAAGCTGCGGGGCCACGGAAAGCTGACCGAAGCCGATATCAAGGCCGCCATGCGGGAAGTCCGGATGGCTCTGCTGGAAGCCGACGTCAACTACAAGGTGGCCAAGGAATTCTGCGCAAAGGTCTCGGAGCGGGCCATGGGTCAGGAAGTGATGGAAAGCCTGACTCCGGCGCAGCAGGTGGTCAAGATCGTCAACGAGGAGCTGGTTGCCCTGATGGGCGGCGAGGAGGCTCCCCGGCTGATCATCAAGAACAAGGGCCAGACGATCATCATGCTCTGCGGCCTGCAGGGCAACGGTAAAACCACCCATGCCGCAAAGCTGGCAAAATACTTCATCAAGCAGGGCCGCCGTCCCATGCTGGTAGCCTGCGATATCTATCGTCCTGCGGCTATCGATCAGCTGCAGGTGGTGGGCAGACAGGCCGGTGCGCCGGTGTTTACCCTGCCCGGTGAAAAGCCCCCGGTCATTGCCAAAAAGGCTCTGGCTCATGCCAAAGACTACGGCAATGACATCGTGATCCTCGATACCGCTGGCCGTCTCCAGATCGACGAGGTCCTCATGCAGGAGCTGGTCCAGATCAAAGAGGCCGTGCCGGTGGATGAGACCCTGCTGGTGGTGGACGCCATGGCCGGTCAGGATGCAGTCAATGTTGCCAAGACCTTCAACGAGACGGTGGGCATCGATGGCATCATCCTGACCAAGACCGACGGCGACACCCGGGGCGGTGCAGCCCTCTCGGTGCTGTCTGTCACCGGCAAGCCCATCAAGTTTCAGGGCACCGGCGAGAAGCTGGACGACCTTGAGGTGTTCCATCCCTCCCGGATGGCAAGCCGTATCCTTGGCATGGGCGATGTGCTCAGCCTGATCGAGCGTGCGCAGGACGCTGCCGACGAGAAGGCTGCCGAAGAGACCGCCAAGCGGATGCTGGAAAACAAGTTCGACATGAACGATATGCTGGATCAGTTCGCACAGATCCGCAAGATGGGCGGTGCGGGAGCCATGCTCTCCATGCTGCCGGGCGGTGCAGGCATTGACGCCAGCCAGTTCGACGAAAAAGCCTTTGACCGCATCGAGGCCATGATCTATTCCATGACCAAAGAAGAGCGGGCAAAGCCCTCCATCATCAACCCCAAACGCAAACGCCGCATTGCGGCGGGCAGCGGTACCCGGGTAGAGGACGTCAACAAGCTGCTCAAGCAGTTTGAGATGATGCAGAAGATGATGAAGCAGTTCAAGAAGAGCCCCAAGGGATTTGCCCGCCGTCTGGGCGGCATGATGGGCAACCCCAATGCGTTCCGGGGCCTGAAATAATGTTGGTATAAGACCCAAGCCGGGTTTGTACAGATAAATAAAAACGCCCAAAAGGGCATCACAAGAATTTTTGGAGGATATTTACCATGGCAGTTAAGATTCGTCTGCGCCGCGTCGGCG
>CALDNF010000035.1 GCA_937917475.1 uncultured Faecalibacterium sp. | reverse complement strand
GGACACCGCCCTGCTCTGAGCCGACCACCGGCGAAAGATCGGCGTAGAAAACTTCTCCTCTGTGTACCTCCATGTGATCTCCCTCCCTGATGTCGGAGGCTGCGCCCTCTATGTGGGCTGCGGCAGCAACCTCTCTGCCCCTAGTATGGGCCGGAAGCTGCCCCGCTATGCACCGGGGGCTTATTCCATTGTATGCAGGGGAGAGCAGGAGGTTTCCGGTTGTTCCAGCACGCAGAAGGCCAGAGCCATCCCGCCGTCATGGCTCAGGGAGAGCCGGGCGGTGAGCCGGTTCTGGGCCACCCACTCGGCGGTCCGGCCCGAGAAGCGGTATTCCGGAGCCCCGGAGGGCAGGCGAACGGCCTCGATCTCGCAAAGAGAAAAAGGGCCCGCAAGGCCGGTGCCGGCGGCCTTGAGAAACGCTTCCTTGGCGGCAAAATCTGCCGCTGCGCTGGCGGCTTTCCGGGCCGAGGAGCGGGGCGCATCGGGCCAGACAAAGCCCTCGCCAAGGCCCAGAGCTTCCCGCTCGGCCGGGCCAAAGACCCGCCGGGCAAAGGCGGCACCGTGGGGGCCGGAAAGGCTCTTTTCGATCCGGGCGATGCCGCACAGGTCGCAGCCGACACCAAACAGCATAAAAGGCTCCTTTCTCTCGGTGAACTTGCACGATTTTATCCGGAAATTTTAGGTAAAGTGTGCAAAATGAGGTGGGTTATCTTGAAGTTTTCCCTCATTTCGTGTACAATAAGGCATAGTTCATCGAAGGGGGTGTATTGACGTGGGTGATTCAACCGCTATTTTTTCCATCCATGATAAGAAGGACTATGAGATCCACGAGACCGTGCAGCAGGTTTATGATGCACTGAAGGAGAAGGGCTATAACCCGATCAATCAGCTGGTGGGCTACATCCTGTCAGAGGACCCCACTTACATCACGACCCACAATGGCGCACGCTCCCTGATCCGCAAGGTGGATCGGGACGACCTTCTGCAGGCAATGCTGCGGGATTATCTGAACGTGTAAATAGACTGGTCTCAAGGCCTGCTGTCCCTTTGGACGGCGGGCCTTTTTGCGTGGTTACAGCATGGGCAGGGTGAAGATCTGGCTGACCACCACTTCGTATTCCCACGGTTCCCGCAGCTTGCGGAGCTGCTTTTCCAGCTTTTCTGCGCCGGAGAACCGGTGGATGAGGTAGAACCAGTGCCCTTTCATCCGGCTGATGGCGCAGCCTGCGCTGCCAAACAGTTCGGTGTAGCCGTGGTAGAGATCATCCAGATAGCCCCGCAGCTCCTCCCGGGAGGCAGGGGCACCGCCCCGGGCCTGCCGCAGCAGAGCAGGGTCTGCGATGATCCCACGGCCCACCATCAGGCCGGACAGGGCGGGAAAGGCCGTCTCCATGGCCCGGATGTCCTCCACGGTGGTCAGGTCGCCGTTGTAGCAGACCGGCATGGTGCAGCCGGGCAGGGCCTTGGCAAAGGCATCCCGGTCAGCCTGCCCCCGGTAGAGCTGCCGCATCACCCGGGGATGGATGATGAGCTCCGAGAGGGGATAGCGGTCATAGACCGCAAGGATGTCCGCAAACTCTTCCGGGCTGCTGATGCCCAGCCGGGTCTTGACCGAGACCGGCCCCTCCACAGCGGAAAAGACCTCTGCGAGAAAGGCGTCCAGCCGGGCCGGGTCCCGGAGCATCCCGGAGCCCTTGCCCTTGGCGGTGACGGTGCCGGAAGGACAGCCGAAGTTCAGGTTGACTTCCCGGTAGCCCAGCTCCCGCAGCTGGCCGATCATCCATGCCGCCAGTGCGCCGTCCTTGGCCAGCAGCTGAGGGATGACCGGTGCCCCGGGGTTTGCCTCCGGGGCCAGCTCGGCCATCTTCTTTTTGATCAGCACCCGGTTTTCGGGCGGGGAAAGAAAGGGCGCATAGTACCGGTCGGGGGCCGAAGGATAGCCGAACCATTTCTGGTGTGCCTGCCGCCAGACCCGGTCGGTCAGGCCCTCCATGGGGGCGACGTAGTAGTTCATGGATCAGGCCTCGGCAACGGCTTCGATCTCGCAGAGCACGCCCTTGGGCAGATCCTTGACCGCCACGCAGCTGCGGGCGGGCTTGGAGGTGAAGTACTTGGCGTACTCCTCATTGAAGGCGGCAAAATCGGCGATCTCGGCCAGGAAGCAGGTGGTCTTGATGACCTTCTCTGCACCGGAGCCTGCGGCCTCGAGGATGGCAAGGACATTCTTGCAGCTCTGTGCGGCCTGTGCGGAAATGCCCTCCGGGATAGAGCCGTCGGCGGGGTTCACCGGGATCTGGCCGGAGGTGTAGACAAAGCCGTTGACTACAAAGCCCTGAGAGTAAGGGCCGATGGCACCGGGGGCGTTTTCAGTATGGATCACATTCATAGCAGATACCTCATTTCAATTGTTTCAGGAAAGGCCGGAACAGCCTTTTGAAAAAGTTTACACCCGCCCCACGCCGCTGTCAACTGATTTGACAGCCGGGGCCGAACCTGCTACACTGAACATAAAGTTGACTTCAGGCTCAGAAAGGGGTGTATAAAAGATGACGTATACCATTGGTCAGGTGTCCAGGCAGTTCGGCCTGCCGGTCTCGACCCTGCGTTATTACGATAAAGAGGGCTTGTTCGACAACATTCAACGGGACTCCGGCATCCGGAAATTCAGCGATAAGGATCTGGACCGGCTGCGGATGATCGAGTGCCTGAAACGTTCCGGCCTTGAGATCAAGGACATCCGGCAGTTCATGGTCTGGTGCAGGCAGGGCAGCGGCACCTTCCTGCAGCGGCGGGAGCTCTTTGCCCGCCAGCGCAAGGCTGTGAAAGCCGAGATGGAGCGGATGCAGGAGGTGCTGAGCATCCTCGATTACAAATGCTGGTTCTACGATCAGGCCATCAAGGACGGCACCGATGAAAATGTCCGGGAGCTCCGCTATGCAGACCTCCCCGAACAATACCGGGAGGGTTACGCCCACATCCACCCGGGCTCTCTGGAACCGGCAAAAGAGGAAGCATAAAGAAACAGATGAAGAACAAAACAGCTCCCCGCTCACTTCCGGCGATGGAAGGAGAGGGGGAGCTGTCTGTGTTTTTTGGGGAAAGTTCAGTGGATCAGATTCACAAAGACCGGGCAGAGCACGGCAGTGAGGACGCCGGCCACGGCGATGGACAGGCCGCTCATGGCACCTTCCACTTCACCCATCTGAAGGGCACGGCTGGTGCCCACGGCATGGGCCGAGGTACCGATGCCCACGCCCTTGGCAATGGGGTCGGTGATGTGGAAGATTTTGCAGACCGATTCGGCCAGCAGGTTGCCCGCAATGCCGGTGAGGATGACGATGGCACCGGTCAGGGCAGCGATGCCGCCCAGCTCGGCGGCAACGTCCATGCTGATGGCGGTGGTCACCGATTTGGGCAGAAGGGTGGCGTACTGCTCCTGCGTCAGGTCCAGAGCAAGGGCCAGAGCCAGCGCACTGCCCAGACTGACCAGCGTGCCCACCGAGATGCCGGCGATGATGGCGGCGGCGTTCTCCTTGAGCAGGTCCCATTTCTCATACAGGGGGATGGCCAGACTGATGGTGGCGGGCAGAAGCAGGTAGTTCACCGGGGCGGCACTGGCCTTATAGTCAGCGTAGGGGATGTGCAGGACGCTGAGCAGGATGATGACAAAGATGCTGCCCAGCAGCAGGGGGTTGAAGATGGCCTTGCCGGTGGCCCGGTTGATGAGGGTGCCCAGCCCAAAGGCGGCCAGCGTCAGCAGCACGCCCCATGCGGCAGAGCCGGAAAGGAATCCGTTGATGAGCTCAGTCATGGTCGGCCTCCTTCTTCTTGCGGCGGGTCAGAGCCTGCGTGGTGTGCCCGGCGGTAACCAGCACCAGCACCGTGACCGGGATGATGGAAATGATGATGGGCAGGAGCATATCTCCCATCTCTGCCCACAGCTCCATGACGCCCGCAGCAGCCGGGACAAAGAGCAGGGGGAAGATGCCGGTGAGGAACAGGCCCACATCCTTGACCTGCTCCAGCCGGACGATGCCCAGCCGCAGGGCCAGCAGAAGCAGGATCAGGCCATAGATACTGGCCGGGATGGGCAGGGGAAGGAGGGCGTGCAGGATCTCGCCCAGAAAACAGAAGGCAAGGATCCGTGCAAACTGAAACAGATACTTCATAGAAATCCTCGTAAGACTCAGCATAGGTCTTTCTGCGGTGAAAATACGAAATGGCGGCCCGGAAGCCGCCAGTTCAACAGTATAGCGCAAAAGGCCGTTGGATGCAACCCTGAAATTCAGCCCTTCCGGTGGGGATGGGCCGGGCGGCTCCTTGCGGGCTTTTTGCGGACGCTGTAGCCAAAGGTGCCCAGCTTCCGGCCCAGCGCAAGATATTCGCCGTGGCTGTAGACGATGAGCTTTGCCTTGTCAAGGCAGAGCTTGCCGGTTTCGTCCAGCAGGGCCTCGTCCACATCGCAGGCCACGACTTCCGCAAGGAAAAGATCATGGCTGCCCAGCGGAATGACCTGGGTGACCTTACATTCCAGATTCACCGGGCTCTCCTCGAGGATGGGGCAGTCCGTCAGCACGGAGCCCGGGGCGGCATGGAGCCCGCAGGCGGCAAACTTGTCGTTGTCCCGGCCGCTCTTCACGCCGCACCAGTCGATGCTGCGCACAAGGGCCTCGGTGGGCAGGTTGATGGCAAACTGCCCGCTCTCCTTGATGAGGTGGTGGCTGTACCGCTCGGGGCGGACGCTGATGGACACCATGCTGGGCTGGGTGCAGATGGTGCCGGTCCAGCCGATGGTGATGAGGTTGGGCTTGTCCAGCCCGCCGCAGGAGACCAGCACCGGCGGCTCCGGGTTCAGCAGGGTGCTGCCTTTCCAGCTCTGTTTGCTCATCCGTGATACTTCCTTTCATAGGGGGCCCATGTCCGCTCGCTGATGATATAGCGGGGACGGGCCTTGGTTTCCATATAGATCTTGCCGACGTACTCGCCAATAACGCCCAGACAGATGAGCTGGACGCCGCCCATGAAGCAGACGATGCAGATGGTGGAGGCCCAGCCGGCTACGACGCTGCCCATCATGGCCTGCACGATGGCCCAGATCACGCCGATGAAGCTGATAAGGCTCACCACGATGCCCGCCCCGGTGATGAGCCGGATGGGTTTATTGGAAAGGCTGGTGATGCCGTCGAAGGCGAGGGCCAGCATCTTGCTGAGGGGATAGTGGCTCTCACCGGCCAGACGCTCGTGGCGCTCGTAGTAAACGGTATCGCTGGGATAGCCCACCAGCGGCACCATGCCCCGCAGGAAGATATTCACTTCCCGGTAGTCGGCAAAGCTTTCCAGCACCCGGGTGCTGATGAGCCGGTAATCCGCATGATTGAACACGATATCTGCACCCAGAGCATTCATCACATGGTAAAAGCCCTCGGCAGTGAACCGCTTGAAGAAGGTGTCGGTATCCCGGCGGCTCCGCACGCCATACACCACTTCGGCACCGTCCAGATATTTTTTGACCATCTCATCCATGGCATTGATATCATCCTGACCGTCGCAGTCGATGGAGATGGTGATATCGCAGCTGCCGCTGTGGAGCGCTTCCATCAGGCCGGCCAGCACAGCGTTCTGATGGCCCCGGTTCCGGCTCTGGGAGATGCCGATGAAGTGTTCATCTTCCGCAGCGAATTTCTGGATGAGCGGCCAAGTGGCATCCT
>CALDNF010000034.1 GCA_937917475.1 uncultured Faecalibacterium sp. | reverse complement strand
GGCGTACCGGCAGAACCGGAGGGGCGCATGACACTGGAAGAACATGTGCGGACGCTGATTGTACAGTATCAGAAGCTTCAGAAACGGCATACCCTGCATGCTCAGAACGCCTACTATAAGTTCCAGAGCGATATGTGGCAGGCAATGGCGGATGATTTCGGAATCATCGTCGAGGATTTGCAAAACGCCATTGCAAATGCGGAGGATATACCGTGCGCCGGGGCGGGTCCTGATAACAACAAAAAGGCCCATCCGTGTTACCAGCACGGACAGGCCCAAGGGTGATGGATTTTTGACGCCCCATCACCCCGAAGAATAACACACTTTGGAGGTTTTCACAAGTGGCTTTGAACATTATTTTAGAAACGGAATGGCATGAGGACGGCAAACCCTGCCGCAAAGCAGAGTGGTTCAGCGACACCATGCAGGCCATTCACAGGGCCGATGAACTGGCTCTGATCCACCCGGAGCTGCTCTACACGGTGCGTGACGAGAACGGCAACAAGGTGTATGGGAGGTGAGAAGATGCTGGGCACGATCTCTGCCCGGGTGGAGCAGGGCTTTGCAGACAGCAAGCTCCGCCCCGACCGGTACCTGCTGACGGACAGGCTGACCCGGCGGGAGGGCATGAGCAATGCGATCTCGCAGGCGGCTTCCGCTCTTGGGGGAGCACTGGCGGCCCTTGACCGTCTGGCTGTTCTTTGCGATTCGCTGCCGCAGGACTTGCAGCACGATGCAGAGTTTGCCTATGAGATCAGCTACACCAGACTGAAAGAGCTGTGCATCCGGCACGGATACAGGGAGTGAACACAATGGAAAATGTGATGGACAAAAAGAGCATTTATGAGCTGCTGTCCGAGGTTCAGGCAGAGCTCAAGGCCCCCAAGGGGCAGACGAACACGTTTGGCGGGTACAAGTACCGCTCCTGTGAGGACATTCTCGAGGCGGTCAAGCCGCTTCTGAAAGCAAAGCGGCTGTCCCTCCGCCTGTATGATGAGCCGATCATGGTCGGCGACTGGCATTACATCCGGGCCACGGCGATTCTGGAAGATTTCAGCGGCAAGAGCGTCAGCTGCGCCGCATATGCCCGGGAGCCGGAGCAGAAGACCAAGATGGATGCCGCACAGGTCACCGGAACGTCCAGCAGCTACGCCAGAAAGTACGCCTTGAACGGCCTGTTCTGCATCGACGACACCAAAGACCCGGATACCAACGAGTACCAGAGCCAGAGCTCCGGCAAGCAGACCGGAGGGAAGCCGCAACGCCAGCAGGCTCAGCAGCAGACCCAGCCGTACATCTGCGCCAGCTGCGGAAAGCAGCTTCAGCCGGTAAAGACCCGGAACGGCCAGTATACCGTAAAGGATGTGGCCGACAGAGCCAAAGAAAAGTATGGCCGGATTCTCTGCTGGGAGTGCGCCAAGAAACAGTCAAAAGAAGATGGAGGAATGTCTCATGCTTAATGTTGTCGTCCTTATGGGCCGGTTGGTGGCCGACCCGGAGCTCCGTACCACCCAGAGCGGCCTTGCCACCACCACCTTCCGCATTGCCTGCGACCGCAATTATGCCCCGCAGGGCCAGCAGCGGCAGGCCGATTTTATCACCGTCGTGGCATGGCGGCAGACGGCAGAGTTCGTCTGCAAGTATTTCCAGAAGGGCAGTCTGATCGCCATTGAGGGCAGTCTCCAGACTCGCCAGTATCAGGACAAGAACGGCAACAACCGCACCACCGTGGAAGTGCTGGCCTCTCAGGTGAGCTTTGCAGGCCCCAAGGCCGCAGATAAGCCCTCTGCGGCCTCCTACGAGCAGCAGACAGCAAATCATGTGCGGGAAGCAAACGCCGCTCACAACGCCCCGCAGGCTCCTCAGGGCGCACCGGAGTATGCGCAGGGCTCTGCGGATGACTTCTCCGTGATCGACGACACCGAGGATCTTCCGTTCTGATCGGAAACGCTGTGCTATCTGGCGGTACGGGCGTGCAAGGAGGTGAAAACGAGTTGGAAATGAGCCGAAAAAGCTTCAGCTTTTTTCATTCTTACTACGAAGCTGCACAAGATTTGAGCAAAAAAGAGCGTGCAGAATTCTATGAAGCAATCATAGAATACAGTTTTACCGGGAAAGAACCGGAGCTGAAAGGCGTTGTATCTACCTGCTGGAAACTTGTGAAACCTACTCTTGAAAAATCCATGAGGGACGTTTTGAACGGAACAAAAGGCGGTAGACCGAGAAAAAATAAAAACCCCGCTTTTTCCGAAAAAGAAAACCCCGGTTTTGAAACAACGAAAAGCCAAAGCATAACCGGAGAAGGAGTAGGAGAAGGAGAAGGAATAGGAATAGGAGTAGGAGTAGGAGTAGGAGTAGAGACCGCTGCCCCCGCTGTTGATCTCGAGCTTTCCAAGATCGTGCAGCATTATCAGCAGGCCGTGGGGGATTTTCCACGCTCTGCGCTGGACAAGCTGCAAAAGTGGCGGCAGGAGTACAGCACCGAGATGATCCTGCTGGCCATTGACAAGGCGGCGGAAGCCGGAAAACGCTCGTGGAATTACATCAACGGCATTTTGTCCGGCTGGAAGCGGGACGGCGTGAAGTGCCTCGGAGACGTAAAAGCTCTGGATGATCTGCGGGCAAAGCAAAAGGCCAATGCGCCCCGCAACAAGGCGTTCATGGCATCCAGACCCCCGGAAGAAGCAGCAAAATCCCCGGATTTCCTCAAAAACGCTGCAAATCGACGGCCCCTGACCAGAAAGAAGGAGGAGAAAAGTGCCTAGATATCACATTGTCTTGGAGTGCCGGGGCCCTTGCGGAGAAGCAGCCCTGACCTATCGGCTGACAGCCAGCAGCCCGCAGGCCGCAGAGTTTCGGGCCTGTCAGATGGCGGGCGACCACTACCCGGAGTACCGGGATATCCAAGTTAAGAGGACGGAGGTCACCCATGAACAGTCCCTGTAAAGACTGCCCGGACCGGCACTCGGCCTGTCATGACCAGTGCGGGAAGTTCCGGGCATGGCGGCAGCACCATGAAGCCGAATGTGAGTGGCTGCGCAAAATGAACGACCCCGGCAAGGTCTACCGTCTCGATGACCACGACCACGACCGGGAGATGAGCCGCAGGCGGTATTTCGGACATAACGGAGGAGCGGACAGGCAGAAATGAAACCAAAAACGAAGAAAGAGCTTTTTCTTGAGTGGGCCAACCAGCCGGATCAGCTGAAAGCGGAGCGTGAAGTGAAAGCCGTCCGCAAAGCGATGGACGATGCCCGGGATGTGATCCGGGACGGTCTGACCCGGTACGTCAAGAAAAAGACCAAGGCCCGCAGCATGGCAAAGGCCGAGGAGGACCCTTTTGCCGGGCTGGCAGGCTGGGAGAGCATGGAACAGATTCAGGATGCCTACGGTTACGGCGAGATCACCGCCGACAGGCGGGACAAGCTTGCTGATTTGTGGGAAGCCCGGGAAGCCGCCCGGAACAGCCGCAAGGCTGCTGACAAGTATCATGATCTCGTCACCGAGATGCTGGATGTGGCAATCCGCCGGGTGGGCGAGGAGTACGCCGACAAGCTTTTTGAGTACGACCAGCAGCGCAGACAGGCCGAAAAGCAGTGTGAGCAGCTGGCAATGGAAGGGATGATGAAAAAGTGACGGAAATGGATAAGCTGGACGCCGCTCTCACCGAGATGGGCATTGAGCACACCTACGACCACGAGTATATGGATGGCACGCAGATCGTTGTGAGGGAAGACGGAAAATACCGCTGGGATGCGATCTGCACGCCGTATTCCTACGGGTGGAAGGAAGGGCTGCTGGAAGTCATGGGAAAGCCCCTGCTGGGGCAGGGCGGTGTAATGGGCTATCGCACGGCAGAGGACGTTTTGAGGATGCTGAAGGGTGGCAAAAATCATGCCGAACCATGAGGAATATGTCTGGTACAAAGAACACGGCATCTGCCCGATATGCAGGCACGCAATGGCTGCTCCGGGAAAGGTCTCTTGCGATGGGTGTCTCGAAAAGCATCGCCGAGCAGACCGAATCCGTTATCAAAAGAAAAGTCGCATGGCGAAAAATGCCTACCAGAAAGAGCGAAGAAAACGCTTGAAGGCTTCTGGCATCTGCTACCGATGCGGCCGGCGCAAAGCCGAGAATGACAGGACAATGTGTTCTGAATGTGCGATTAAATATCGCAGGTGGAACAGAGCGTGGTATTCCCGGAAATCCAGGCATTTCAAGGAAGCGGGACAGTGCCAGTGGTGTGACAGTATGGCAATTCCGGGCAAGAATTACTGCCGGAAACACTATTATGACCTCTGCGAGCGCATTGCGAAAGGGAGAAAGGCGCAAAAAGGCAAGGCCGTCTGCAAGCGTATGAACAATGCGTTCTGGATGGAGTACAAGAAAGAAGGCGCACAATGCACCTGACCCTCTACGGCAACCCAGCCACCAAGAAGAACTCTGCCCGCATCCTGCGCAACCACTCAGGACGGCCATTCGTGGCCCCCAGCAAGGCTTTTGTGGAGTATGAGGGAAACTGCCTGCTTCAAATCAAAAGGCCGCTCAGCCCCCTTTCTGCCCGGCTGAACGTGTGCTGCATTTACTACATGGCCACCGCCCGGCGGGTAGACCTTGCCAACCTCATTGAGGCCACCACCGACATTCTGGTGAAAGCCGGTGTGCTCGAGGACGACAACAGCAAGATCGTCGCCGCCCACGATGGCAGCCGGGTGCTGCTTGACCGGAAGAACCCCAGGGCAGAGATCGAGATCAAAGAAATGGAGGAAAAAGATGAAAAAATCGACAGCAGTAATGTTTGACCGTGTAAAAGTCATTGCTCAAATGGCAAGACTGAACATGAAAGCTAATGACCTTGTTGAGCGTGGAATCTACCGTCAGGCGATTTGGAAAGCTCGAAACAACAAGCCTGTTGCAATTTTAACGGCAAGAAAGATTGCGGAAGCACTCAACGTTGAGCTTTCTGACCTTCTTGCAGAGAAAGACCCTGACGAGGTGACTTACCAATGATCCGCACATGGAAAAATGATGCACCAGACAGCATCAGCCCGGAACGCCTGAAAGAGCGTGAGATCCGGGACTGGCTGCGGCGGTGCCGGGATATGACGCAGGCCGAAGAAGACCAGCGGGATAAGATTCGCCGGTGGAAAGCCGCTGCCACCCAGACCACGCAGGGCGTTTCCGGCATGCCCGGCGGGGCAGGCGGCAAGGATAAGGTCGGCAAAACCGCCGCCCGCATCATCGATGAGGAAAGCAGGCTGGCGCATCGGGAGGATATTTCACGCAAGATCAAGGCGGAAGCCTACCGCCGTATCCTCTGGCCGCTGGGAAATGACCTGCATTACACCTCCCGCATGGTGGAGTACCTGGAGGGCTACTATATCGACTGCGCCAGCACCGACAGCCACGGACGCTTTCAGCTTGTGACTTACGAGCAGCTGGCCGGGCGGAAAGGCGTGGAGGTCAGCACGGTCAAGAAGTCTATGTGCCGGGCTGTAAGGATTCTGGCACAGTATTGGGATGCCCTTTAAAAGTTCCACCATGATTCCACTACGATTCCACTGCCTTTCCCTTGAGCATCCCTGAGGGATAGGCTAAAATGGGTATAAGCGGAACCGCCGAAAGCGGCAGGCCGCTTGTCTTGCAGTCTCCGGAACGCTTCCCACTTTTTCCTGTGCTGTCCACAGGCACAGGTTTTTCCACCCCGGCGTTCTGCGGGCTGCTCCTATTATACTCGGGTAGCTCAATTGGTGGAGCACCGGTCTCCAAAACCGGCTGTTGCAGGTTCGACCCCTGCCCCGAGTGCCAGACGCTGCAATGTCTTGGAATGAGCGCAGACCAGCGTATAGCAGGGCATCCGGCTGCGAAAGTTCCGGATGCAGCGGCTCCTGCTGCACCCGCATCCGGGGCCGCTTATTTTTGATATTCTGACCGTTCGGTTTTTTCCGGGCGGCTTTTTTGTGCCCTGACAACAAGAGAGGTGGTGACGTGTCGAATGAAAAGAATCTCATCCCGTTCAGCGAACGAACAGAGAGTGAACAGAGAGAAATTGCCCAGAAGGGCGGCATTGCCTCCGGGGCGGCACGCCGCCGCAAACGGTCCATGAAGGAAGCCGCCGACTACTACCTCAGCCTGCCGGAGACCGACCGCCGCACAGTGAACCGGATGCTGAAAGATCAGATCGACCCGGAGGACATCGACAACCAGATGAGCGTTGTGGTGGGCATTGCGGAACAGGCCAAGCGTGGAAACCCGCAGGCTGCTTCTGTCCTGCTCAAGATGCTGGGCGAGGAGACCGTACAGGAAGACCCCGCAGCAGATGCTCTGGCAAAGGCCAAGGAGCTGCTGGGAGGTGTGGACAGTGCCATTGACTGAGTTCCAGCAGGAATATCTGCGCAACTGCAATCACCGGTGGAACGTCAAGACCGGGGCCACCCGAAGCGGCAAAACCTTCGTGGACTGCGCTGCCGTCATCCCGAAACGCATCTGCGCCGCCCGGGGCGAGGGCCTGCTGGTGCTGATGGGCAACACGCTGGGCACGCTGGAACGCAACGTGCTTTCCCTTATGCGGGAGATATGGGGCCCCGACCTTGTGGGCATCATCCGGACATCGGCTTCGGGCAATGTGGTGCAGCTGTTCGGCAAAAAGGTCTATGTCCTTGGTGCTGACAACAAGAAGCACATCGCCCGGATACAGGGCGCAGCCTTTGAGTACGTCTACGGCGACGAGATCACCACTTGGGACGAGGGGGTTTTCCAGATGCTGAAAAGCCGTCTGTCCTGCCCCCACTCCCACTTTGACGGCACCTGCAACCCGGAGAATCCGCAGCACTGGTTCAAGAAGTTTCTGGACAGCGATGCCGACATTTACTGTCAGGCCTACACCATCGACGACAATCCCACCCTTCCGGCCCAGTTCGTGGCCGACCTCAAGCGGGAGTATGCAGGCACGGTCTATTACGCCCGGTTCATTCTGGGCCAGTGGATGGCCGCCAACGGCGTGATATACCGCATCTTTGCGGACAGCATCGCTGCCAAAGACGGCCGCTTTCTCTGGCCTGCGGACAAGCCACTGCACCCATGGCGGGTGCGGGTCGGTGTGGACTTTGGCGGCAATGGCTCCAAACACGCCTTTGTAGCCACGGCTATCCTGCCGGGCTATTCCGGCGTGGTGGGGCTGACTTCCCAGCGCATCGACCCGGTGGCGCAGGATGCCGACTTTCTGGCCGACAAGCTCATTGAGTTCTGCATCACCGTCTTTTCCCGCTGGGGTGAGATACAGTACATTTTCTGCGACAGCGCAGAGCAGACCCTCATCAACCACATCCGGGGCCGTCTGCGCCGCTGTTCTCTCAGTTGGCTGGCCGACCGGGTGGAGAACAGCGCAAAGATCAAGATACTCGACCGCATCCGCCTGACGTCCATCCTCATGGGCGGCGGGCGGTTCTGGTATACGCCGGAAGCGGCCACCCTCCGGGACGCTCTTGCAACGGCTCTGTGGAGCCAGAAGCATCCCGGCGTGGACGAGCGGCTGGACGACGGCAGCACCGATATCGACACGCTGGATGCCTTTGAATACACCATCGAACGAGAGTTCAGGAGGTTGACCAACACATGAACATTGACGCATTTCTGGGCTACCTGAACCGCACCCGGGGCTGGACACTGGATGCCACCTACTATGGCCACATTGAAACATGGCGGCAGTGGTGGAAGGGCAGTGTGCCCGACATCCACACCCGGGAGAGCCAGTACGCCGACGGCACCCGCAAACGCCGGATCGCATCGCTGCGGATGCCCAAGCGGGTCTGTGAGGATTGGGCGAACCTGCTTCTGAACGACCGCACCACCTTCCAGATCGCCGACGCTGCCACGGCCCGCTATCTGCTGGGCGACGATGAACAACAGGTGGGCGGGCTGCTCCGGCAGCTGCATTTCTGGACCAACGCCAACGCCCTTGTGGAGCAGGCCTACTGGTCCGGCACAGGGGCCTTCGTGCTGAGTGCCGAGAACCTGACCGTCGCAAACGGAAAGGCCGTTCCCGGGCCGGACACCCGACTGAAGCTGGATTACGACCCGGCATCCTGCATCCTTCCCCTGCGGGTGGAGCGGGGCGTTGTGACCGAAGCGGCTTTTGTTTCTGAGTGCCTGATGGACGGCAAGCCCGCCGTCTACTTGCAGACCCACACCGGCGACGAGACGAGCCGCACCATCCGCAACGAGTGGTTCCGGGTGGCGGATTCTGTTTCCGGTGTGCCGGATTTCACCCGGGTGCCTGCCCCGCCGGGCACAGCGGAGAGCATCACGGTGGAAGGGTCCCCGCCCTGGTTCAGCCTGTTCCGCCCCGCTGCCGTCAAGAACATCGACGGCGGCATGGGGCTGGGTATGGCGGTGTTTGCTGAGGCGTTGGAGGAAGCGCAGGGCATCGACCTTGCCTTTGACAACTACCGGGAGGACATCCGGCTGGGTCACAAGAAGATTTTCTACTCCGCCGACATCTGCCGCAAGGTGGTGGACAAGGACGGCGTAGAGCATCCCATCCCGCCCGACGACGACGTAAAAAGCCAGTTCGTCACCCTGCCGGAAAAGGCGGGCAGTCTCGATCAGGCCAGCGAGTACCACGAGTACAACCCTGACCTCCGGGTGGAGCAGAATCACCGGGCCGTGCAGGATATGCTGAACCTGTTCAGCTTCAAGTGCGGGCTGGGCTGCCACCGGTACGATTTCGAGAATGGCAAAGTCACCACGGCCACCGAGTACAACGGCAGCCGTCAGGACCTTGTGCAGTCTGCCAACAAGAACCAGATCTCCATCGAGAACGCCCTGATCGGCATCGTCCGGGCCATGCTCTGGGCAGCAAAGAACCTGCAAGGGGCCGAGGTGGACCCGGAGACGGCCCTTTCCGTCAATTGGGACGACAGCTACATCACCGATGCTGAGACCCGGATGAGCCAGATGCGGGACGATGCCCTGAGCGGCCTTTTGCCCCGGTACAAGTATCTTGCGGCCCGGTACGGCGTCAGCGAGGACGATGCCCGGCAGCTGGCGCAGGAAGCAGCTGACGAAAACAAGCAGCCTGAGTTGAGCTTCGGAGGTGCCTGATGCTTTCTCCGGATTATCTCGACCATGCACCGGACCGGCTGGTCCTGCTCTGGCAGCAGGTCGAGGACGACATCCTTCGGGACGTGGCCCGGCGGATCTCCAAGATGGAAACGCTGACCCCGACGGCCAACTGGCAGCTATGGCGGTATCAGCAGACCGAGGCCCTCCGGCAGGACGTGGTGAAGAAGCTGGCCCGCTATACCGGCAAGAGCGAAACCGAGATCCGGCGGCTCATGCAGGAGGCCGCCACCCGGGCCATGGAAGCCGAGGACGAGATTTATTACCACTACGGCAAGGAACCCACGCCCTTTGCAGAGAATCCCGCCTTGCAGGCCCTGCTCAACGCCGGTTACCAACAGACAGCGGGGACCTTCCAGAACCTTACCGGGACGACCGCCAACACGGTTTCCGGCCAGTTTGAAGCCGCCCTTGACCGGGCCTACCTCAAGGTGAGCAGCGGGGCCTTTGACTACAAATCGGCCATCAAGAGTGCCGTGGATAGCCTTGCCGACGGCATGAAGTACGTCACTTACCCCACCGGTCACAAAGACACGCTGGAAGTGGCCTGCCGCCGGGCAGTGCTCACCGGCGTGAATCAGACCGGTGCCAAACTGCAAGTGGCCCGGGCCGACGAGATGGGCGTGGAATTCTTTGAGACCACGGCTCACGGCGGAGCCCGGCCTTCCCATACCGAATGGCAGGGCCGACAGTTCCACCGGGGCGGTGCAGTGGACTATCTGGGAAAGCATTACCCGGACTTTGAATCTGCCACCGGCTACGGCACCGGGGCGGGGCTGTGCGGCTGGAACTGCCGCCACACCTTTTTCGCCATCTTCCCCGAGCTGGGTTCTCCGCCTACCTGGACACAGGAAAGCCTTGAAAAGCTCAACGCCCGGGACATCGAGTACAACGGCGGGAAATACACCGCTTACGAGATATCCCAGATGCAGCGGGCAAAGGAACGCACCGTCCGCAAGTACAAACGCCGGTATCTGGCCGAGGATGCCGCCGGGAGCGACACCACCCAGAGTGCCGTAAAGCTCCGGCAGGCCCGGCAGGAGCTGGCCGAGTTCGTAAAGGCCACCGGCAGTCGGGCTGACAGCTCCCGCACCATGGTCTCCGGCTTTGGCAGGAGTGCTGCAAGCAAGGCCAGCTTCCTTGCTCGCAAACAGGAATGTTTCGATGCAGCCAATACAGAGTTGCAGCAGATGCGGGAAGCTGGTACAATAAAGGCCAGAGGCAAACTTATCGAATCCCCGCCAGCCCCCAACGTTCTGAACTTTGCAAGTGAGCACGTTTTGCAACGCTGGGCCGAACGTGGCATGGGGCCAATGGATGTAGAACGCATCATTCAATCTTCCAAGGTTGCAATGTCTCAGCGTAATGGCACCCAGACGTGTTATTACTCCGAACTTGGTTTTGCAGCAGTTGGGCAAGACGGAAGCGTTTCCAGCATTGGGCCATTGGACGAGGGCGGCAAAAAGTTGATGGAGGTGGTAAAGAAGCATGGACTTTCACATTAGCAACATGGTAAAACTTGAAGAATGGTTTTGTCCTATTTACAATCGCAAAATCGACTGCGGCCTGTGCTTCGAAGTCTCCAATATCGGCGATGATTCCCTCTGCCTGAAGGGCGATGACAAGCCGCCTTGCAGTTGGGACGAAGCGCACCAAAAATGTCTCAAGTGTCAGCATTACGCTGACTGGAACTAACCACGATGCACACGCACCGTGGTTTTCTTTTGCCCATTTTTAAGCACTGTGCAAAAAATGCATGGTGCTTTTTTCATGCCCATTCTGCCCGCATGAGGACGGAATGAGCCCCATCGCAGAGGGCGGTGCGTACCCCGCCCACAACCGAG
>CALDNF010000033.1 GCA_937917475.1 uncultured Faecalibacterium sp. | reverse complement strand
CGCACGATGACGTCCGACCATGCGGCTTCTTCCAGCGTGGATTTGAAGGCCTCCACCAGATTGTGGGGCAGGCGGGAGACGAAGCCGACGGTGTCCACCAGCAGCACGGCCATGCCGCTGGGCAGGACCAGTTTCCGGCTGGTGGGGTCCAGCGTGGCAAACAGCATATCGGCTTCGGCAACACTGGGGCCGCAGAGGGCGTTCATCAGGCTGGATTTGCCCACGTTGGTGTAGCCCACAAGGCTGACCACCGGCATCCCGGTCTTGGCCCGGGCCTTCCGGTTCTCGCCCCGGCGTTTTTCCATCTCGGCCAGCTTTTCGGCCAGTGCATCGATCCGTGCGTGGACGTGGCGGCGGTCCAGTTCCAGCTTGGTCTCACCGGCACCCCGGCGGGCACCGCCGCCGCCCCCACCGCCGCCGCCCTGACGGCTCAGGCTCTCGCCCATCCCCTGCAGCCGGGGCAGACGGTAGCGCAGCAGGGCCAGTTCGGTCTGGAGCTTGCCCTCGTTGGTGACGGCACGGCTCCGGAAGATCTCGAGGATGAGCATGGTGCGGTCAATGACTTCCAGCCCGCCCAGAGCGGTGGAGATGTTCCGGATCTGGCTGCCGGTCAGCTCGCCGTCAAAGACGGCACATTCGGCCCCCAGTGTCTCGGCGGCCATGTGGGCTTCTTCCAGTTTGCCGCTGCCCAGCACGATGCCGGTCTCGGGGGTGGCACGCTTCTGGGTCACCTGCGCCACAGCCTCCATGTGGTTGGCTTCGCAGAGGGCCGAAAGCTCTGCAAGGCTCCGCTCGCAGTCCCAAAGCCCCTGATCAAGGGCCAGAAGGATGACCTTGGTGGGGGGAGTTTCCACTAAAATATCGTAAAGTTCGCTCAAAATGGTTCCTTTCTGTTTTGTTCAAATCGTTCTTTTGTCAAGGCATAGCACTTACAGGAGACGGGGGTGCCGTCAAATTTGTGATACTCGGCGTCATGGTCATAAACAAAGCCTGCTTTCTGCATGACTTTGCCGCTGGCCGGGTTGGTGAGCGCATGACTGCAGGCCAGCCAGGTGCTGTCGGTGTTCCGGAACCAGTATTCCACCACGGCCTTGAGGGCTTCGGTGGTGAAGCCCTTGTTCCACCATGCTTTGCCGATGCAGTAGCCGACCTCCCAGATGCCGTTGCTCCGGTCGAATCCCGGCCATTCATCCCGTGCAGTCGGCTCGGCGGCAGCGGAACTGAAAATGCTGATGGTGCCAAACACCTCACCGGTGGCCTTTTCCACAAGGCACCACTGGTAGTAATCGGGGTTTGGATAGAGCTCCGCCCATGCGGTCAGCAGGTCCCGGGTCTGTGCTTCACTTTCATGGGGCTCCCACCGCAGATACCGGGTCACCTCGGGGTCACTGGCCCAATTGCGGTACATCATTCCGGCGTCCTCCGGCAGAAGTCTGCGGAGGAGCAGCCGTTCCGTCTCAATCTCCTGCGTGCCTGCATGGCGCATGATCCATCTCTCCCAACATCATAAAGTTATGCACAGGATAGCACAAAATCCGCCCCGGTGCAAGCATTTGCGCATCCTCAGCGGAGAAAATGCTTGACAAGGACGGAAACTTTATTAAACTGAAGATAATGCAGAGTAAAAGAAAAAGCCCCAGCCGGAGCAGGGGCGTAGTTTAGGAGAGGGGAAGTTCGGCTTTCAGCACGGAGGTCCAGTCACTTTTCCCGTATAGAAAGCGGATGATGTGAACGATCTGGGACGATTCGTCGATCTGGTAGAACAGAAGGTAATTCTGCACCGGAGCAAGACGGAGCTGATATGCGGACAAGAGCGAGTCTTGTACGAGGGGATATCGCATAGGAAATTCCTCCAACGAATCGATGCGGTCAATGGCGTTGCCGATCAGTTTTCGTCCGGCGGAAGGGTTTCGAAGCTGTACGGCAATATAGGCAGCGGCTTCCCGGAGGTCACGGCTTGCACTGAGGGAAATTTCAATTTTGTATTTCATTCACGCCCCCAATGCTCTAACAGTTCTGCTTTTACTTCGTCCCACGGACGCTCCCGCCCAGCGGAGACATCGTCAAGGCCTTCCTGAAGTTTGGTGTATAGCTCAAAGCGGCCCATTAATGCTTCATAGGTCTCGATGCTCATGACTGCAAGATCGCCCTTGCCATTTTTGGTGATAAACACCGGCTCGGCATAGGAGTGGCAGAAGGTGGAGATCTCATTGTAATTGTTGCGCAGGTCAGCACTGGAACGAATTTTAGGCATACAGAACACTTCCTTTCATACAAAAATTATACCTGAATTTCTTTACAAAATCAAGATAAAACAAAAAGGAGCCATCTAATGATCGACATTCGGACACAATTGCAAAACGGCCCGCTGCTGTTTGACGGCGGCATGGGTACCTATTATAAAGCGCAGCCCGGGCAGGAGTGTGAGCAGGCCAACCGCACCGACCCTGAGGGAGTGCAGGCCGTCCACCGGGAATATCTGGAAGCCGGAGCGCAGGCCATCAAGACCAATACCTTTGGGCTGCCCCGGATGGCAGCGGCGCAGACGCCCGGCTGGGAAGCTCTGGCCGATGCAGGCTGGCAGCTGGCAGTGCAGGCGGCAGAGCCCTTTGGAGCAGCCGTATTTGCAGACCTCGGCCCCGCACCTGACACCGAGACTGCCCCGGCGGGCAGCGTTTACAGCACGGTGGCCGACCGGTTTCTGGCTCTGGGAGCAAGGAATTTCCTCTTTGAGACCCTGAGCTCCGATGCGGGTGTGCTGGAAGCGGCAAAGCACATCAAGGCAAAGGCCCCGGATGCTTTTCTCATCGTGTCTTTTGCGGTGCTGCCGGACGGCTACACCCGGGAGGGCCGGTTCTGCAAAGACCTTGCAAAGCAGATGACGGACAGCGGCCTTGTGGATGCGGTGGGTCTGAACTGCGTCTCCGCACCGGGAGCTATGGCGGTTCTGGCCCGGAAGCTCTCGGGCCTGTCTATCCCGCTGTCGGTCATGCCCAATGCGGGCTACCCGGTGGTGGCCCGGACGCAGGTGAAGTATCAGGGCAAGCCGGAATATTTTGCCGGTGAACTGAGCCGTCTGGCCGCAGAGGGGGTCAAGATCCTAGGCGGCTGCTGCGGCACCACCCCCGCCCATATCGCGGCTCTCCGCAGTGCATTGGACGCTCTGCCCGCCGTGCATACGGCAGCAAAGCCGGAGTTTTCCACACCGGCAGCTCCGGAAGTGGAAAAAGACGATGCGTTCCTCCGCAAGCTCAACGCTGGGGAGAAGGTCATTGCCATTGAGCTGGACTCTCCCAAGGATGCTGACCTGACCAAATATCTGGAAGGTGCAAAGCGGCTGCAGGCGGCAGGAGCCGACCTGCTGACCATTGCCGACTGTCCCATTGCCCGGGCCCGGATGGATTCTTCCCTCGTGGCCTGCCGGGTCCACCGGGAGACCGGGCTCTGCACCCTTCCCCATATGACCTGCCGGGACCGGAACCTCAACGCCACCAAGGCGTTGCTGCTGGGCCTCTACGCCGAGGGCGTGCGGGAGGTGCTGGCCATCACC
>CALDNF010000032.1 GCA_937917475.1 uncultured Faecalibacterium sp. | reverse complement strand
CGGTATGTGCCCTCGCCCTGGCCCACCGGCCCGGTGGAATTTGGCCGGGCCCTCAGCTCCAAAGTGTTCCTGCTCAAGCTGACCCCCGGTCTCGGCCCGGAGCTCATTCCGGAAATTTTCCGCATCTACGATTGTATTATCGTGGAAAGCTTTGGCGTGGGCGGCATCCCCCAGCGGCTGATGGATGCCTTTGCCGAAGGCTTAGGCGACTATGACAAGACCCATAAAGTCCTTATTCTGACCACGCAGGTCACCTACGAGGGCAGCGATGTAGGCATCTACGAGGTGGGCAAGCGGGTCAAGAACCGGTTCCGCTTCCTCGAGGCCCACGATATGACCATTGAAGCTGTAGTCACCAAGATCATGTGGTTGTTAGCGCAGGACTGCGAAAGCTTTGACCAGCTCCAGCAGCGGTTTTATCGTCAGGTGAATTTTGATACGTTCTATCATTAAAAAACCAGCTGCACCAGCAGTACATAGCAGATGGTTCCGCCCGCAATGGAGACAAGAGTCTGGTGCTTCCACTTGTGCAGGGCGATGGTCACTGCAATGGCAACCGCTTCCGGAATGCCGTGACTGCCCGAGAACAGGCTGACGCCCTTCAGGCAGTAAATAATGAGCATCCCGAAGATCGCCGCCGGAAGCACCCGGCCCAAATAGCGTACTATCTCCGGCGGCTGCTGATCCTTGGAAGAAAACACCAGAAACGGCAGGAACCGGGTCAGCATGGTAGCCGCCGAGCAGACTGCAATGGTGAGAATGAACTGAATGGTCGTCATTGCACGTCCTCCTTTTCCGCCGGGAGCCCATCGGCCCGCTCAATGGGCTTGCGCAGGACGATCAGCAGCACCAGAATACAGACCATCGAAGGAATCAAAAAGCTGCCCGAACCAAAGAGGAACAGACAGACCAGCGGCACTGCAAGGCCAATCAGGCCGGAGTAGTGCTGCTTTTCTTTTTCCCACTGGTTCAGGAAGATGACCACGAACATGGCCGTCATCACGAAATCCACGCCCTCGGTGCTGAAGGGCAGGACCGACCCCACCACAGCACCAAGGCCCGCACTGGCCACCCAGTAAAATTGATCCAGCAGGGTGATAAAGAACATGAACCAGCCACGTTCCACCCCTTCCGGCGGCTCTGCGGAGCAGGTGATGGAAAAGGTCTCATCGCTCATGGCAAAGATCATGTAGACGCTCCGCAGGCCATAGCCCTTGTAGCGTTCCAGCATGGCAAGGCCGTAAAACAGATGCCGTGCCTGGATCATCAGGGCCATCAGAAACGCCGACACTGGCGAAAAGCTGCCCAGCAGCAGGGACGCCAGCACAAATTCCAGCGAACCGCCGTAGACCACCGTGCCCATCAGCATGGGCAGCCAGACCGGAAGCCCCAGCGACTGTACATAGATGCCATAGCCAAGGCCCAGCACCAGATAGCCCGCAAACACCGGCAGCGTCTGGGGTGCGGCGGCTTTGAATGCCCGGACCACCCCGCTCCCGGCGTGAGACGAATGAATTTCTTCTACTTGCTGCATATACTTCAACCCTCCAATACAGTAGTATAGCAGGTTTTTCCGTTTTTGCAATACAGCAGCCGTCCCACGCAAAACAGCCCTCTTCTTTGCCGCAGCGCAGCAGGGAAGAGGGCTGTTTCTGTTTTGAATCAATCTTCGTTCTTTCTGGCAAGATCTTTGGTGTAAAGGGCACGGGTGGCGTTGAGCACAGCCAGCACCATGACGCCCACATCGGCAAAGATGGCGGTCCACATACTTGCCATACCCAGCGCACCGAGGATCAGGCAGAGACCTTTGACCCCCAGAGCAAAGACGATGTTCTGGTAAACGATCCGGATGGTCCGGCGGGCGATCCGCATTGCCAGAGCGATCTTGGCCGGGTCGTCGTCCATCAGGACGATATCCGCCGCCTCAATGGCTGCATCGGAACCCAGCGCACCCATGGCAATGCCGATATCCGCACGGGACAGCACCGGCGCATCGTTGATGCCGTCGCCCACAAAGGCAAGGTTTTCCTTGGGACGCTTGTCTGCCAGCAGCTTTTCGATCTGATCCACCTTGTTGCCCGGCAGCAGGCCTGCATGGTACTCGTCCAGACCCAGCTCCTGTGCTACAGCCTTTGCCACCGGCTCTGCGTCGCCGGTCAGCATGACAGTCTTGCGCACACCGGCTTCTTTCAGGCCCTTGATGGCCTTTGCGCTGTGGGGTTTGACCACATCGGAGATCAGCAGATAACCGGCATATTTGCCTTCGATGGCAACATGAACGATGGTTCCGGTCTCCTTCACCTCGGGAGCAGTAAGATTCAGCTTCGTCATCAGGCGGGCATTTCCCACGGCAACGGCCTTACCATCCACCTTGGCGGTAACGCCGTAGCCGCCCAGCTCTTCTACATCGGTGACCTGGCTGGAATCGATCTCTTTGCCGTATGCAGCCTTGATGCTCAGGGAGATGGGGTGCTTGGACCAGCTCTCAGTGAGGGCTGCCGCCTCCACCAAAGCATCCTTTGTGACGCCCTCAGCGGGATGAATGCCCACCACCTTGAACACGCCCTGCGTCAGGGTGCCGGTCTTATCAAAGACCACCACACCGGTATGAGCCAGCTCTTCCAGATAAGTGGAGCCCTTGACCAGAATACCGCAGGTGCTTGCGCCGCCGATGCCGCCAAAGAAGCTCAGAGGGATGGAGATGACCAGAGCGCAGGGGCAGCTGATGACAAGGAAGGTCAATGCACGGTAGATCCAGTCGCCGAAGCGGGCAGGCTGACCCATCAGCAGCAGAACGATGGGGGGCAGGAACGCCAGAGCCAGCGCACCATAGCAGACGGCGGGGGTGTACACCCGGGCAAACCGGGTGATGAAGTTCTCGGCACGGGCCTTTTTCATGCTGGAATTTTCCACCAGATCAAGAATTTTGGAGACGGTGGACTCACCGAATTCCTTGGTCGTGCGCACTTTCAGCAGGCCGGTCATATTGACGCAGCCGCTGATGACCTCATCGCCCGCTTTCACGTCACGGGGCAGGCTCTCGCCGGTCAGTGCAGCGGTGTTCAGGGCGGAAGTGCCCTCCACGATCACGCCGTCGATGGGGACCCGCTCGCCGGGCTGAACGATGATGACAGTGCCCACCTCGACTTCATCGGGGTCTACCTGCTCCAGCTTGCCGTCCGCATCCTCGATGTTGGCGTAGTCAGGGCGGATATCCATCAATGCACTGATGTTTTTCCGGCTCTTGCCCACGGCAACCGACTGGAACAGCTCACCGATCTGGTAGAAGATGATAACGGCGCAGCCCTCAACGTAATCCCCCAGCGCAAAGGCACCCACGGTGGCAACGGCCATCAGGAAGCACTCGTCAAAGGGCTGACGGTTCTTGATGCCCTTCAACGCCTTGCGCAGGACATCCCAGCCCACCACCAGATAGGGAATCATGTAAAGCAGCAGCTCCACCGGAGTGGGGAAGTCGGGCAGAAGCTTCAGGATCACCACCAACACAAGGGCTGCGATGATCCGGTAAAGCGTTTTCTTTTGCTTTTTGTTCATCTCCAAAGTCTCCTTTTGGCTCAGCATACACCGCCCTGACCTTGGGCGGCGAAGAAGATTTCAACAGGTTTTCCCCGGGGAATGGGCTTTTCCACCCTTTCCCCCATGTTTTCCACGGACTTTTCCCGAAAAAACCTTCTTTTTTGCGTTTCTTTTTTCTTTTTCCCGCAAAACCTGTTGAAAACCCGGTGGAAAACGTTGAAAACCCATCGATTTTTCCACAAGGAATTTTCAAAAAATCCTCAAAAAACCTTCCGGGAAAGAATACGGCCGCCCGGTTGCCGGGAGGCCGCAGTCAAGTTTATCTGGTTGCGCTTGCGGCCTCATCAGATGCCGAAGATCTCGCAGTCGTCCTCCACCTTCTTGCAGGCAGTCAGAACATTCCGCATGGTAGCCTTGGGATCTGCACCCTCGGCAAACTCCACGTTCATCTTCTGGGTCATAAAGCTGACCGTTGCCTTTGCCACGCCGGAAACGGTGTTGGCGGCATCCTCCATCTTCTGAGCGCAGTTTGCGCAGTCCACTTCGATCTTGTAGCTCTTTTTCATAATAATGTACCAACCTTTCGTTTATTCTTCGATATGGTCCATCCCCAGTGAGAGGATGCTTCGCACATGGTCGTCGTCCAGTGCGTAGTAAACGGTTTTTCCATCCCGGCGGAACCGCACCAGCTTGCTGTCCTTGAGCACCCGCAGCTGATGGCTCACCGCCGACTGGCTCAGGCCCACCGCATTGGCAATGTCCTGCACGCAGAGCTCATTGTCGTGGAGCGCATAGAGGATCTTGATCCTCGTGGAATCCCCAAACACCCGGAACAGGTCTGCCAGCTCATACAGCACCTCGTCGTCCGGCATCTCCACCAGCTCCTGTGGCACCTTGTTCTCTTCGTCCTGTCCAGCCATTTGTCCATCTCCTTTGCTTGCCTTTACATATGAGCATCTGTTCATGTGTTCATGATAGCACCTCCTCTGTCTCCTGTCAATCCCTTTTTGTGAAAAATACATCAGAATTTTCAAATTGCAGAAATTTGCCTTAAAACGCAAAAAAGCGGCATTTTTATTTTGCAAACAGGGTGCAGATTCACCTGCGTTTTTCCCGCCACGGCAGGTACATCACAGCCAACGCCAGCGCAATGGCAGGCAGAAAACCGAGGATGTAAAATTTTTCACCCAGCAGGGAAGTGAAGGTGCTGGTAATGATATTTCCATAGGGGTTATTGAGAAAATAGAAGTTGGTATTCAGCGTTTTATTCAAAAAATAGATGGGCAGTGCCGAGCCAAACAGGAATGCCAGCACCTGCGGGATGCGGCGGGGAGAGGGGCGGTAGCCGCCCGCCACCAGCAAAAGCGGATACAGCACCAGCAGGGCATGGATGGAGACTGAATGAAGATTGACCAGACTCCACCAGGAATACAGGCACAGCCAGCTGGGGCAGAGCAGGGCAAGGGCCGCACCCGGGATGCAAAGAGCATACAGCTCTTCCTTGCACCAGTTCCGGTCAAAGACTGTGTTGTAAAGGCAGACAAACACATTGATGCTGCACAGGTGAAGGGGCAGATAGCTCCAGTCCCACTGTCCGGTCAGGGCCACATCCAGCAGAAGGGCTGCTTCGTCCAGCAAAAGCAGAACCGTTACCGCCACAAGGAACTTCCGCCGGGTACCTGCTGCCGCCCGGCGATACCACAGCACCATTCCCAGAATAAAGAGTGCCGACACTGCCAGTTCGATGAGATGAATTTTTCCGAAGAGAGGATAGCACATATGGTCTGCCCCTAATTCCGCTTCTACAAGGGCATAGGATTTCCAGAAGTTGTTCATGTTCACAGTCACCGCCTTTTCCCTATCATAGCGCAGAAACCCATCAAAGAAAAGGGCGATTTTCGAGAAAAATCCTGTAATACAGGTGCGAAACCGACAAAAATGTGATATCCTATAGGGCAGATGGATTTTTATCCGAAGAAAGGACGTTTCTTATGCTGAATGTTGGAATCCACGGCGAGCAGAGCCAGCTCGTCACCGCCGAAAATACCGCCAAAGCCATGGGCAGCGGCACGCTGAATGTGTTTGCCACCCCGGCCCTTGTTGCACTGGCCGAAAAGACCTGCTGGATGAGCGTTGCCGCCGAGCTGGACGAGGGCTGCGGCTCTGTGGGCACCAAGCTGGAGCTGGAGCACACCGCCCCCACCCCCGTAGGCATGACCGTGACCTGCGAGAGCGAGCTTACCGCCGTTGAGGGTCGGAAGCTGGTCTTTAAGGTCACGCTTCACGACGAAAAAGGGCCTGTGGGCGGCGGTATCCACGAGCGGTTCATCGTCAACGATGCAAAGTTTGCGGCAAAGGCAGAGGCCAAGAAGTATTAATCAGAATCATCGTCATTCGACGATGATTCTGATTGCTCTGCCCCTTTTGAGCAAAGCCGAATCGGTTCATCCGCTTCCAGCAGTTTTTCTTCTGCCCGCTGCTGTGCAGCCCAGAGCAGGCGTGCGGCCTGCTCATTGGCCCGGAAGAGCTCAAGATACATTGCTTTATAGTCTGGCGCAGCCGTCACCCCCCTTTGTTTTCTGGGGTTAGTCTGCCCGCCTGATGCCCGAAAAATCACCCTACCGATAAGAGGAATCATCTCCCTATGAAAAAAGTCAATCTTTCCTGGGTCGGAGCCCTGCTGGTGTTTGCCCTGCTGCTCTGGTGCACCGCTGCGACCCCCGGCAAAATCACCGATCCTTCCACCTACACCTGCGCCGTCTATTCGTCGGCCCTCTCCCTGCTGCCTCCGGTGGTGGCCATCGTGCTGGCCTTGAACACCAAGGAGGTCTACACCTCCCTGCTGGTGGGCATTGCCACCGGTGCACTGCTTTACGCCAATGGCAATCTTGAGCTTGCGCTGAACACCCTCTTCTTCAACGAGGATGGCGGCATGATCGCCAAACTGTCCGACAGCAGCAATGTGGGTATTCTGGTATTTCTGGTCATGCTGGGAATTCTGGTGGCCCTGATGAACAAGGCCGGCGGCAGTGCCGCCTTTGGCCGGTGGGCTTCCACCCACATCCACACCCGGGCCGGTGCGCAGTTTGCCACCCTGCTGCTGGGCGTGATGATCTTTGTGGACGACTACTTCAACTGCCTGACCGTGGGCTCTGTCATGCGCCCCGTCACTGACCGGCAGAAGATCTCCCGGGCAAAGCTGGCCTACCTCATCGACGCCACCGCCGCCCCCATCTGCATCATCGCCCCGGTGTCCAGCTGGGCCGCCGCCGTTACCTCCTCGGTTCCGGAGGGCTCGGACATCAACGGCTTTACCACCTTCCTGCGCACCATTCCTTATAATTATTATGCCCTGCTCACCATGGTCATGGCCCTCTTCATCATCTTCACCGGCACGGAGTACGGCTCCATGAAGGTCCATGAGGACAACGCCCGGAACGGCGACTTTTACACCACCGAGGACCGCCCCTACGGCAACGACATTGCCGACGAAGGCGAGACCGGCGGCCATGTCATCGACCTGATCGCCCCGGTGCTGGTGCTGATCGCTGGCTGCATCTTCGGCATGATCTACACCGGCGGCTTCTTTGAGGGTGTGGATTTCGTCACCGCCTTTGCCGACTGCAACGCTTCCGCCGGCCTTGTGCTGGGCAGCAGCATTGCCCTGATGTTCACCTTTGTCTTCTACCGGGTACGCAGCGTCATGACCTTTCAGGACTTTGCCGCCTGCATCCCCGAGGGCTTCAAGGCCATGGTCAGCCCCATGCTGATCCTGACCC
>CALDNF010000031.1 GCA_937917475.1 uncultured Faecalibacterium sp. | reverse complement strand
TACCTCGGCCAGACCGTCCAGATCATCCCCCACATCACCAACGAGATCAAGAGCTACATCTACAATCTGGCTTCCTCCACCGAGGCCGATGTGGTCATCACCGAGATCGGCGGCACCACCGGCGATATCGAGAGCCAGCCCTTCCTGGAGGCCATCCGTCAGGTGGGTCTGGAGCAGGGCCGGGACAACTGCTGCTACATTCATGTAGTGCTGGTGCCCTACATCTCCGGCTCCAATGAATACAAATCCAAGCCTGCCCAGCACTCGGTCAAGGAGCTGCAGGGCATGGGCATCAACCCGGATATCATCATTCTCCGTGCCGACGGCAGCGTGGGCAGCGATATCCGCCGGAAGATCAGCACCTTCTGCAACGTACAGCCGGAATGTGTCATCGAGAATCTGACCATGCCCAGCCTGTACCAGTGCCCGCTGATGCTCCACACCAACGGTCTGGACGACGTGGTGGTCAAGAAGCTGCATCTGGATGTGCCCCCCGCCGACCTGACCGAGTGGAAAGAAGTGGTCTCCCGCATCGCCACCCGCAGCCGCACCTGCACCATTGCGCTGGTAGGCAAGTATGTCAAGCTTCACGACGCCTACCTCTCGGTGATGGAGAGTCTCTACCATGCCGGGTTTGAGAACGGCAGTCAGGTGGAGATCAAGTGGGTGGACAGCGAAGAGCTGGAAAATCAGAACGACTGCAAGGAAGCCTTTGCCGATGTGGACGGTATCATCGTACCCGGCGGCTTTGGCGACCGGGGCATCGAGGGCATGATCCAGGCCGCACAGTATGCCCGGGAGAACAACATCCCCTACTTTGGCATCTGCCTTGGTATGCAGATCATGGTCATGGAGTTTGCCCGGAATGTGCTGGGCTACAAGGATGCCAATTCCAGCGAGTTTGCCCCTGACGGCAAGCACAACGTCATCGCCCTGATGGCCGACCAGCAGGGCAACATCCCCAAGGGCGGCACCATGCGTCTGGGCAAGTATCCCTGCAAGGTGGCCCCCGGCACCAAGATGGCCGAGTGCTATGGACAGGAAGAGATCTGGGAGCGTCACCGCCACCGCTATGAGTTCAACAACGACTTCCGTCAGGAGATGCAGGATGCCGGTCTCGTCATCTCGGGTACCAGCCCCGACGGCCATCTCGTGGAGACCGTAGAATTGCCGGGCCGGGATTTCCACCTCGGTGCACAGTTCCATCCCGAGTTCAAGAGCCGTCCCAACCACGCTCATCCTCTGTTCAAAGCTTTCATTGCCGCCGCCCTCAAGTTCCGTTCTTCGGAGCAGCGCAGCATGATGCACGTTTAAGTTTCATTTTATATACACAGCAAAAAAGACCGCATTTTGCGGTCTTTTTTCTGTTTCAGAGCGTTTTTATCTTTTCGTCCAGTTCTTCAAAGCAGTACAGCCGGTTCAGAGCTTCCACCAGTTCTTTTTTGGAGAGCCGGGGCGGCAGTCCCAGCTGATTCAGCAGGGCGGCTTTCCGTTCAGCACTGCCTGCAGTGCCCGAAAGCCCCCATTCGTAAAGGTCAGTATAGGTGATCTGCCGCCCGTCCGGAACCGCTTGAGGGCCCGCTTCCAGCTCCGGGCCCAATGCATCCCGCAGGGCCTTGAGCACCAGAGCATCGTCCACGCCCTCGACCCCCAACAACCCCTCCTTGCCGGGCTGAGGCTTCCGCTTTTCCTTGCCATGAATAGCCGGAACATAGGCCTGCGCCACATTCTGTGCTCCCACCAGATTGGTGATGTAGTTCCGGATGCGGAATCCCGCCGCATCCGAGTCGGTCAGGAGGATCAGGCCGTTTTTCCGGGCCAGCTCCTTGAACAGTCTCTGCCGCTTTTTATCCTTATAGATGCCAAAACCGTCCGTCAGAAGGATCATGGCATCGGTCAGATGGGACAGCCGTGCGGCGTCGTATTTGCCCTCTACGATGAGGACCCGGTCGGTATGGAGATAGTTGGTTTCGTTCATCGGCTGCCCCCCGCCAGAGCCAGACGGCAGAGTGCCGCTTCCAGCAGCACCTGCTCGTCCACAGGCTGGCTTTTCAAGCTTTTATCCAGATCCAGCAGCACCTGCATACAGGCCTCCAGCTGACCGAGGGTGTAGTGGGATGCCGTCTCTGCCGAACGCTTGAGCCGGTACTCGCTGCCCTTGTAGCCGAAATCCTTGAATACTGTGCTGTAGTTTTTTCGTTTTGCAGCTCCCAGTTTGACCCGGTAAAGGTCCACATAACTGCCGATCATCGCCGCTGTAATGGCAATGGGCTCCTGCTGCAGGCGCAGAAGAGCTTGCAGCTTTTTGCAGGCCCCTGTGGCGTTTTTGGCGGTGATCATCCGGATCATCTCAAACACGTCCGCTTCCAGACTTACCGTGCCCATCTCGGCCACCATAGCCGCAGTGACCGTCTGATAGCCAGAGAGTGCGCAGAGCTTGTCCACTTCGTTCTCCAGCAGAAAGGGGTCCTCGCCGCAGCGTTCCAGCAGAGCCGCCGCTGCACCCTCCGGCAGGGTTGCTCCCTGCTCCTTGGCCCGGTCGATCATCATGACCTTGAGCTCATAGGGTTTAGGTTTGGCAAGCTCCTCGGTATACCCCAGCTTCTTGCACTGGTTCACCAGTTTTTGTGCTCGTTTGCCCAGCTTCAGCTTGCCCCGCTCCGGTTCAAAAACACTGCCCAGCACTGCCACAGCATTTTCAAGGCTTGCCAGCGTTTCACAGAGCTCATCCAGATCTTTATCGCTATAGGCCGAAGGGTCGATCTCGGGCATCACCACCACACGGCGGGTGCCAAAAAAGGAGATGGTGCCCGCCGCCATGATGAGCTGCTCGATCTCCGGGGTCTTGCCGTCCAGCACGGTAGTCTCCTCGTCCTCTCCTGCCGCCAGCGTCCGCACCGCCGCCGATACCGCCTGCCGCACTAGATACCGCTCGCTGGAATAAAAATAGTACACCGGGCAGCCGCTTTCCTCCAGCTGCCGGAGCTTTGTTTCGGTGGCCAAAGTGTCCGCCCCCTTCCTGTTTGGTTCCATTCCTTTTTATTGTACCACACTCTTCCCCGGTTGAAAAGCCGTCAGCGAAGGAGGTATCCGCCGCCGGGGCGGAGAAGAAGGGCCTCGGCGGGCTTCCAGTTTTCCGCTTCCTCCTGCATCCAGCGGTAGTTTGTGCTGCTGGTCAGCAGGTGGGTATAATGCACACTGTAGGGCCGGGCGGGTGAAGCCAGCAGCCAGTCGGCAGAAAGCGGCTTTGCCAGCCGGACGCTGCCGCTGAGGGATGCAAGACTGCGCCCTGCTGCCCGCACCCGGACAAGACAGCCCTCACCGGTGCGAAGCAGTTCTACATCCAGCTGTCCTTCCCGGCCGCACCGGAACCTCTGCCGGAACTGCCGGGGCAGAGGCGCAGCGGCAAGTTTTGTTTTGGCACTCAGCGCACAGGGTGCTTCCGGGTTCATCCGCAGGTCAATGACCAGCTCCGGGCAGCGGATACCACGCTTGGCCAGCACCGTTTCCACCGCTTCGGGGTCCCCGCCCCGGTAGAGCACCACCGCCGTATCCGATTGTGTAATAACCACAGCCGGGTTGTTTTTGCTGCCGGTCAGCTCCACCCGGACCACGTCCCGGCTGAGAAAGTTTCCTGCCGTGACCGAGACCACGACCACTATCAGCAGAACCGGTACAGCCACCCGGAACCGCACCTTCCAGCGGTAAGCCAGCCACCCAAGGAAAAGCAGCAGAAGGCAGACAACCGCTGCACAGGCCGTTTCAAAATAGAGCTGTGCCCCGGGCCAGCCGGAGACCAGAACCGCCCAGCGGTTCAGCACTTCTGCCGGGAGGGAAGCAAGCAAACCGCACAGCCGGGTCAGGGGCCTCGCTGCGGGAATCAGGCTCAGCACCGCAGCCCCAAGGCCGAACAGAAGAATCGGCTGTGCCAGCCAGAGCACCGCCACGCTGGACAGCAATGCCCAAAGGCTTGCACTCATCCCCCGCAGCACCAGCACCGGGAAGGTCGCCGCCGAAGCGCAGAGAGCGATGCAGAAACTTTCGGCTGCCGTCCAGCCCAGCTTTTTGAAGATTCGCCGGGCCCTGCTGATGCGTTTCGGTTTCTTTCGGTCCGCTGCTGCACTGCTGCGCAGCCTGTGGAACACAGCCCCGCCTGCCAGCGTGCCCAGCACGGCAGCAAAGGAGAGCTCAAAGCCCACATCGCAGACGGCATAGCTGTTGGTGCAGGTCATCAGGACCCCCGCAATGCCCAGCGAGGTCAAAGCATCCGCCGGAGCAAAAAGCCATACGCCCAGCGCACTGACCCAGACCGCTGCCGCTGCACGCTGAACCGAGGGTGTAAATCCGGTGACACCCACCAGCAGAAGGGCCAGCACAGCCCGGAACAGAGCTTCGGCCTTCCGGCTCCAATGGCTGCGCACCCGGCGTTTCTGCGGTTTTTCGGGCAGCGTCAGCCCGCCCATCAGCCCACAGAGGATAGAAACGTGCATCCCGCTGACCACAAAGATATGGGACAGGCCCGCCGCACGGTAGGCATCCCGGAGGTCTGCCGAAAGAGCACTCCGGTCACCCACCACCATAGCAGCCAGCACCCCTCCGGTGTCGGCCAGCGGTTCCGGAACTGCACTGCGCAGGCCCTCGCTCAGCTTCTTTTGGAGCCGGTGGGTCCGTGCCCGGAAACTTGCGCCCCGCCCCAACAGCCGGAATCCAAAGCGGTACTCCCCTTCCAGCGCAATGCCGTCGGCATATCTTGAGAGCTGCTGTTCCTCCTGCACAGCTTCCAGCCGGAAGCATCCCAGCACCTCATCCCCGGCATCACATTCCGGAAGGTCTGAACAGGCCACCCGCAATGTCGTTTCCGGGCTTTGTCCATCCACCGTTTTCACCCTCAGCACCGCCCGGACCGCATACGGGAGGTAAGACGCCGACACCTGTTCCACCTCCGCTGTCAGGGCCACATTTTTCCCTGTATAGGTATTTTCCAGCCGGGCCAGCTGCTGCCGGGCAGAAGCGGTAAAGGCCAGCCCCACTGCTGCTCCCAGAATCAGGCAAAGCCCATAACCACGGCTTCCGCCGCCCCGCCAGCGCCAGAACAGGCCCACAACAAAAAATGCCGCAAACGGCAGCAAAAGCCCCATTTGCGGCAAAAAAGCGCACACCAGCTCAGCCCCCAGCACGGAAGCACAGAAAAGGCCGAGCGGCCGTCGCATTTTCAGTTAGTGCAGGAACAGCGGCAGCGGCTCAAGGAAGATGATATCCTTGCGCTCCGCTGCATCGCCCTCGGCCAGAACAGCAGCCTGACCGACGATGGTGCACTGGGTCTGCTCTGCCAGCGCATCCAGAGCCTTGAGGGAGCCGCCAGTGGAGATGACATCGTCCACCACCAGCACACGCTTGCCGCTCATCTTGTCCAGCTCCTTGCGGTCAATGACCAGCTTCTGCTTGCCGGCGGTGGTGATGGACTGGTCTTCCACCACGACCGGGTCGCTCATATAGAGCTTGACACCCTTGCGGGCGCAGACATAGGGCTTGCCGCTCTGCCGGCTCATCTCGTGGGCCAGAGGGATGCCCTTGGCCTCAGCGGTCAGCAGGATATCGAACTCCGGGCACTTCTTGAGCAGCTCCGTGGCAGCGGCCACAGTCAGCTCTGCATCGCCCAGCATGATGAAGGCCGCAATGTCCATGTGGTCGTTCACTTTGCAGATGGACAGCTCACGGGTCAGACCCGCAACGTTCAGAGTATAAGTTGCCATAACGATTTCCCTTTCTTTCTGTTTTTACCATCAGACGGGCAGCTTTTCGCCGCCAAGAACATGGAAATGCAGGTGCTTGACCGTCTGGCCCGCATCCTCGCCCACATTGGAGATGACACGATAGCCATTGTCCAGGCCGGTCTCCTTGGCCAGCTTGGCGATCACAGCAAATACATGACCCAGCAGTGCGCCATCCTCTTCGGTCAGCGCAGCGGCCGAGGCAATGTGCTTTTGGGGAATGACCAGAAAATGCACCTTGGCCTGCGGGTTGATGTCGTAAAAGGCCACCACCTGATCGTCCTCATACAGCTTCTTGGAAGGGATCTTCCCCTCTGCGATCATGCAAAACAGACAATCTTCCATCGGAGTTGCTCCTCTCAAAATTTATTTTTTGCCCTGCGGGCTCTTCAGCTTGCCGGGCTTTGCACTGGATCAGCCCAGATATTTTTCAACGATGCCCTTGACTGCGGCCAGAGCTTCATCGATCTTGGTCTCATCCTTCAGGCCAGCCATTGCAAAGTCGGGCTTGCCGCCGCCCTTGCCGCCGGCGAGCGCACTGATCTCCTTGACCAGCACACCGGCCTTCAGGCCCTTGTCCTGTGCCAGCTTGTTCACGGTAACGGCCATGGTGATCTTGTCCTCAGCCTTGCCCACCAGAACGGCCACAACAGGCTTTACGGCCTTATCCCGGATGCTGTCGCACATACCACGCAGGGTATCACCGGAGGTACCGGTGAAGTATGCAGAAGCGATCTTCACGCCGTTCACTTCCTCAGCGTTGTCAAACAGGCTGGACACCTTGGAAGCAGCGATCTTTGCTTTGAGCTCATCCAGCTCACGGCTCATGGCCTTGTTCTCTGCCATGACAGCCTCAGCACGGAGGGGCAGGCCGGTGACATTATTGGCCTTGAGGGTGTCTGCCACCTGATGCAGCATTGCCTCCTGCAGATTTGCACGGATCAGCAGGTTGCGGCCGGTGACAGCCTCAATGCGGCGGATACCGGCCGCCACAGAGGACTCACTGACGATCTTGAAGCCGCCGATCTGAGCGGTGTTCTTGACATGGGTGCCGCCGCAGAACTCGGTGGACCAGCCTTCGATGTCCACAACACGGACCACCTTGCCGTACTTCTCACCAAACAGAGCCATTGCACCCAGCTTCTTGGCTTCCTCAATGGGCATCTCCTTGACGGTGACATTCATCGAATCGTAGATCTTGTCGTTGACGATCTTCTGCACCTTGGCCAGCTCCTCGGGGGTCACTGCGCTGAAGTGGGTGAAATCGAAGTGAGTGATCTCTGCATCCTGATAGGAGCCTGCCTGATGGACATGGTCGCCCAGAACTTCACGCAGAGCAGCCTGCAGCAGGTGGGTTGCGGTGTGGTTGCGGGCAATGGCCATCCGGTATTCCTTATCGACCTTTGCAGTCAGATGGTCGCCCACCTTGACGATGCCGCTTTCCAGCACGCAGGTATGGACGTAGTAGCCCTTGGGAGTCTTCTTGACATCCAGCACACGCAGAACGCACTCGGCACCGGTGATCACGCCGTGGTCTGCGGCCTGACCGCCCATCTCAGCGTAGAAGGGGGTCTTGTCCAGAACCACCAGCACGCCTTCCTTGGCCTGATCGTCGGTGGAGATGGCGTCGGTGAGGGTCTCCTCATCGCTCAGAGCCACCACCACAGCATCCGTGTTCAGGGTCTCATAGCCGGTGAACACCGTGGGCTCAGCGGTCAGACCGCCGAACAGGTCCTCGCTCCAGCCGGAGATGTTCTTCTTCAGACGCTCGGCACGGGCACGCTCCTTCTGCTTCTTCATCTCAGCATGGAAGCCGTCCTCGTCGATCTCAATGCCCTGCTCGGCAGCGATCTCCTTGGTCAGATCCAGCGGGAAGCCAAAGGTGTCGTTCAGCTTGAACACGTCCAGACCCTTCAGCAGGTGCTCATGTGCCTTCTCAAGGCCATCGATCATGTTGGACAGGATGTTCATGCCGGCATCGATGGTGCGGGCAAAGTTTGCTTCCTCGGTGCCGATGACCTTCTTGATGTAGGCATCGTGCTCACGCAGCTCGGGATAAGCGGACTCGCTGGACTGGATAACAGTCTCCACCAGCTCCACCAGGAAGGGGCGGTTGATGCCCAGCATCCGGCCATGGCGGGCAGCACGGCGGAGCAGACGGCGGAGCACATAGCCCCGGCCCTCGTTGGAGGGCAGGATGCCGTCCGACACCATGAAGGTGCAGCTGCGGATGTGGTCGGTGATGACACGGATGGAGATGTCGGTCTTGTCGTCCTGCTTGTAGGTCTTGCCGGACAGGTGCTCCACATGGTGCAGCACGCTCTGGACGGTATCGACCTCGAACAGG
>CALDNF010000030.1 GCA_937917475.1 uncultured Faecalibacterium sp. | reverse complement strand
GCGAGGGCGGGCAGTTCTACAACGGTATGCTGGAAGCCAGCCAGACCTTCAACGGCCGGCTGTCCACCTTGCAGGACAACATCAGTGCCTTTCTCGGCACGCTGAGCGATTCCCTCTTTGAGGCTGGTTCAGAGCTGCTTCCATGGGCGAACGACGTTATTCTGAACCTGACCGACGCATTAAAGACCGGCAGTCCCGAGGCCATGCTCACCGCAGCGGGCGAGATCATCTCCGATCTGGTGAGCGGCATCACACAGAAGCTGCCGAGCTTAATCACCTCCGCCACCCAGATCATCGTTCAGTTCACCCATTACCTGTCCGACCATGCAGGCGACCTGATGGACGCAGGCCTTCAGATCGTGGAGCAGCTGATCGTCGGCATTGTGGACAACCTGCCTGCGATCATCACCGCAGCCGCCGAGCTTCTGGCAAAATTTCTTGCCGCATCACTGGCTCGTGCTCCGGAGGCACTCAAGATCGGTCTGGCCCTCTGCACTGCAATCGTGGACGGCATCGTCCGCAGCCTCGAGAATCTGGCCGAAGCCGCCCTCGCCTGCATTGCAAAGCTGCTGGGCATCTGGGACGGCAACATGGATGAATGGGGCCACATCGGCGAGAACATCGTCAAAGGCCTGCTGAACGGCATCACCGGGATGTGGGACACGCTGGTGTCCACGGTCAAAAACAAGGTTTCCGGCATGGTGAGCACCGTCAAGAACCTCCTCGGTATCCACTCGCCGTCGAAGGTGTTCGGCGAGATCGGTGAAAACGTCACGCAGGGCCTTGCCAACGGCATCAACGCAGGTGCGCCGGAAGCGGAACAGGCTGTAGCAGAGATCGCCGAAACCCTTGCCACCTACGGCCCGGACTTTGCATCTGCCGGAGCTCTTCTGACCTCTCAAGTCAGCCAGAAGCTGACGGACGGATGGGACAAGCTGCAAAGCGACATCCAGACCGATGCGCTGGGAGTGATCGAGAGTCTGGGCAAGGCGGTCACCTCCGGCGACCTTGAGAGCATCGGGATGCTGGCGGCAGAGACCTTCTGGAACGCCTGCACCGAGGAGCAGCAGAGCCAGATCATGGCCCTTGCCTCCGGGGCCCTCAACCAGCTCAACAGCTCCCTGACCGGAGTCTGCACCCAGCTGGTCCAGATGGCAGAAAGCTTCGTGGGGCAGTTCGTGCCCGCAGCCGGAGCCGCAGCCACGGCACAGGACGTGTTCAATGCCGCCCTCGATGCAAACCCGGTCATGGCCGTCATCTCCCTGATCGGCCTGCTGGTCACCGCCTTTGTGAATCTGGCAAAGAATAACGAATCCGTCGGCAAGGGCATCAAGGCGGTCTGGTCGGGCGTGCAGGACTTCCTCAGCCTCATCTTTGAGGGCATCCTCCGGGTTGTGGCTGTGGGCATTTCCGGCTTTGTGCTCCTCATCAACGGCCTGATCGACGCTTACAACAGCGTGGCATGGCTCTGGGACGGCAAGGTGGAGCACATCAAGAACCCCGCCACCGCCTTCGCCGACAAGCTCAAGGCAGAGCGGGAGCAGCGTGCGGCCCAGAAGTCCGCTGAGCAGGAGCAGGCCGAACTGGATGCCAAGTACGCCAAGGAATCCGGTGAAGCAGAGAAGAAGCAGCTGGAAGCCAAGTACAACAAAAAACAGGCCGATCTCGAAAAGGCCAGACTCTCCGACACCGACCCCAAGCGGCTGAGCGCAGAACAGGCCGTCGCCAAGGCCGACTACGAGCAGTCCCTCGCCGATCTGGAAGCAAAGCTGCTGGACGCTCAGTACAAGAAAAAGTCAGCGGAGATCAGCAAAAAGGCCACCACCGACAAGGCTGAACTGGCAAAGCTGGAAAAGGAGATCACCGAGGCTGACAGCACCCTGAAAATGGGAGAGCTGGAAAAACAGCTGCTCAAGCTGGACTACGACAAGACGCTGGCCGATCTCGAGAAGAAGTACGCCAAGACTTCCGCTAAGAAGAACGATACCTCTCCCAAAGACAACAATACCACCCCCGACCCCGGGCAGGAGAAGCTGACCGAGGCCGTGGAAGCCAACACCGAAGCCCTGCTGGCCGCCAACAGCAAGCTGGCCGAGATGGTGCGCAAGGCCAATTCTCTGGTGCTGTCGGACAACATGGCGATCAGCCGGTCTGTGGCAGCCTCCGGTACGGCTCAGATCGCCGCTGCGGCCAACAGCTACCACCGGGAGGGTGACACCAATATCACCCAGAACATCTACAGCAAGGCCCAGACAGCGGCAGACCTGCAGCGGGAAGCCCGCTGGGAAGCCGACCGGGCCAAAGCTCAGAAACGATGAAAGGAGGGCACTGAGATGCCGTTCCGAAAAGACCATTTGCAGCTGGTAACGGATGCCGGAGCCGCCCTTGATATCGGGTGGGACTACGGCACGCCTTACTCCCTTGACCCCATCAACGGTGTGGATGTGGAGGTGCAGACCGCACAGGGCGTGAATCAGGTGGGCGTGAGCGTCGAGCGTCAGAGCGTGGCCGGAGTGAGCCGGGAGCTCATCATCCATTGCCACAGCAGCCACGGCGACGCAGACGCCGCCCTGCTGCTGGAAAAGCTGCCCTACTTTACCAGCGGCACGATGTACTTTGAAGACAAGTACTTCTGCCGGTTCGTCCTGAGCAAGACCCCCTACACCAAACAGATTCACCCCTATCCGGTGCTGGATTTCTTCCTGTTCTGCCCCAAACCCTTCTGGTACGATTTGCAGGCCCAGAGCTTCTGCATCAACGGCTTTGTGCCCGGCTTCCGCCTGCCGGTCAACTACAGCACGCCCCACCGGTTCGGCGTGCGCACTTCCATCGGCTGGCTGAACGCACGCAACCCCGGGGCCTTGGCCGTGCCTTTCACCGCCACCCTCAAGAGCGACGGCGAGGTGGTCAACCCGTCTGTCATGAACATCGTCACCGGACAGAGCATCCGCATCCTGACCACCCTGACCCCCGGACAGGTCATTGAAATCTACCGCACCACCACCGACAAGCTGGCCGTCAAGCGGACGGAGAACGGCACCGAGGAGAACCTCTTCGCCCTGCTGGATGAAGACTCCGACCTGCTGGAACTGGCCCCCGGCGACAACCTGCTCAAGGCCACCGCCGACAGCGGCGAGGACAACTTGCAGGTGACGGTGAGCTTTTATCCCATGGTTTCGGGCATCCTGCCGGAGGTGATCGCATGACGCTGGACGTTCTGGACGAGCTGACCCTCGCCCGGCTGGGCTGCATCGAGGTGTGGGTGAGCCTGTATTGGGATGAACCCTACAACACCGAGGGCGAGTTCACGCTGGAAGTCCGCCACACCGAGGAAAATCTTGCCCTGCTGCGGGAGGGCCGCTGGCTGCGCCGCAGCGACAGCGACGTGCCCATGCGCATCTGCCACCGGAGCAATGAGAACAGCGACAGCAATCTGGTGGTCACCGGCTTTCCGGGAACGTGGATCTTCACTAAGCGGGTCTCGACCGCCATTGTGAAGAACGAGAACGCCGAATCCGCCATGCGCTGCCTTGTGGCCGGGATGCAGCCATGGCCCAAACTGGAGCTGGGAGAACTGGTGGGCTTTGATACCACCTACACCGCTCAGACCTCCGGCGGCAGCGTCATGGACTACCTGATGACCATCGGGGCGGCCTGCGATCTGGGCTTCCGGGTACGGCTCAGTGGTAAAAATGCCGACAAAAAGCTGTTGTTTGAAGTCTACCGCCCCACGGCAGACCCCAACAACCGGTTCAGCACCAAGTGGGGCAACTTACAGCAGGCGGCGTGGGCCTTTGGCGACAACGACTACGCCAACGTAGCCGTTGTGCAGGGAGCCGGTGAGGGCGACAGCCGGGCCACCGTCACCGTGGGTCTGCTGGATGCCACCGGCGCAGACCGGCGGGAACTCTATGTGGATGCCCGGGACGTGCAGCCCGATGAGGAAAACGGCGAGACCAACAAGAGCGAAGCCTACCTCGAACGGCTCATGGCCCGGGGCACGAATAAGCTCCTCGACCAGCTGCGCACCGGCAGCATTGAGCTGACCATCGATGCGGAGAACCTGCACCCCGGCGATGTGGCCTACTGCACCGTTCCGGAGCTTGGCTACAGGGCCACCGTCCGGGTAGCCGACGTGATCTACCAGAGCCAGAGCGACAGCACCACCCGCACCGTGCGGCTGGGTACGCCGGTCTGGCGCAAGCTTTAAGGAGATGATCTTTTGAGCAAAATCGTTCTGTACCCTGCCAATGGGTACGATTTCGATGCCGCCGACGTGGCGGCGTACCTCTCGGGCCTCACCAGCGGCGTGTTCAGCTCCGACGAGGATTTCCCGGTAACCGCCGCAGGCGGGCTGAATGTCACGGTCGGAGCAGGCCGTGGCTGGGTGCATCCCAGCCGCTTTACCGGTTACTCCATCACCAAGCGGGAAGCCGACACCCTGACCCTGCCGCTGGCCGACCAGTCTCTTCCCCGCATTGACCGCATTGTGATGCGCTACGATGCCGGAGCCCGGGCTGCCCGCTTGCAGGTGCTGCAGGGCACGGCATCCAGCACACCCACCGCCCCGGCGATCTCCCGCACCGAGCTGATCTACGACCTCTGCCTTGCCCAGATCACCCGCCCGGCAGGTTCCACGACCATTACCACCGGACAGATCACCGATACCCGGCTGGACGAGAGCCTGTGCGGCATTGTGCGTGACGGCGTGACCAACATCCCCACGGACCAGCTGCTGAAAAGTGCAAAAGAGCGCATCAATGCACTGGAAGAAAAAGCTACTGCCTCCGCTGAAAAAGCCGCCGCCAGCCAGACCGCAGCCGCTCAGAGCGAGGCAAATGCTGCGGCCAGTGAGGAGAACTCCAAGACCAGTGAGCAGGCAGCAGCGGGAAGTGCATCCACCGCAAAAGAACAGGCGGATAAGGCCACAGAGAACGCCGATACGGCTGCGGAGCAGGCCGCCACAGCTACCACCAAAGCCGGTGAAGCAGCCGCCTCTGCCACGCAGGCAGATGCAAGCCAGAAAAAGGCTGCGGAAAACCAGCAGGCGGCAGAAGCCGCCGCTGACCGTGCCGCAGCCATCGTTTCAACGGATAAGACGCTGTCCGTTGACGGCGCACCGGCGGATGCGAAGAAAACTGGCGACGCATTGAGCGACCGCTACACCAAAGATGAGACGAAGGAGCTGCTTGGGAAAAAGCTCGATTTGACAGGCGGCACATTGACTGGCCCTCTGATTCTGGCAGACGGCTATAACGCTTACGGCATCCCAAGCAATGCAGCAGCACACAACGCTGCGCCGCCACGTTTCAAAAATTTGGGCTCTTCTGCTTCTTCTGACATGCTGGCTGCTATCAAGGCTGGAACGTTCGATGACATTTTTGTTGGCGATTATTTTATGGTGGGGGACAACCCGATTTATATCGGTGGCCTTGACTGGTATCTGAACTGTGGCGACACAAACTGCACGGAACATCACGCCCTGCTCGTACCGGGCAACAACTTGTACGACTATCATATGAACGCCACAAACACCACCGCTGGCGGCTATGTTGGTAGTGATATGTATGTGAATGGTCTGACACAGGCAAAGAAATTTTTCAATAACGCTTTCGGTGAAGCGCATATTTTGAAGCACCGTCAATATCTCGTGAACGCTGTCACCAACGGCGCACCGACGGGTACCGACTGGTACGACAGCACGGTGGAGCTGATGAACGAGAACATGGTCTATGGTGGCCGCCAGTTCAGCCCCATGCCGGACGGTGCAACTGACCCTTGGAACACCTGCCGTAACTACACCATCGACAAGAGCCAGCTGCCTTTGTTCCACCTTGCCCCGTGGCTGATCTGCAACCGTAACTGGTACTGGCTGCGAGACGTCGTCTCGGCAGTCTATTTTGCGGGTGTTGACAGCGGCGGTGGTTCGAGCTGCAACAATTCCGTTGCCATCATTGGCGTTCGGCCTGTTGTCGGGCTGATCGGCTGATCGAACATCCTGCGGGCTTGTACCGCAGGATTGAGAGCAGAAAGGAGAACTTATGATTACATACACCATTACTCTTGCAGACGGTCAAACCATTACCGACCTGATGCTTAGCGGCAACAATTTTAAATCTGCGACTGAAATCACCGCAGATATGTTTGACGGCAACCTTTCTGAGGTGCATATCACCGCCAGCGGAGAAAGCGATGAGCCTTCGCCTTACCCTGACGTGCTGCATGATGCCGAACTGGTGCAGATTTTGCAGCCTGCTGACACTCCGGACGGCAAGTGGTGGTTTATCCTGCGGGAAATTCCTGCGGATGAACTGTTCAAGGCAAAGGTGCAGGCACAGCTCGATTATCTTGCCATGAGCACCGATGTGGATTTGGAGGGTATGTGATATGACACACAGCAAAAAGTACGAGTCCGTCAAAAAGTATTATGACCTGCGTATGTGGAGCAAAGAAACCGTTGCAAAGGCCGTAAGCAAAGGTTGGATTACCGCTGACGAGTACAAAGAGATTGTAGGTGAAACATATGTCGGATAAAACCATTCTTGACGTTTCCCGGTGGCAGGGCCGCATCGATTGGGATGCCGTCAAGGCCAGCGGCAAAGTTGATGGTGTGATGCTCAAGACCGTATCCACCAACCGCAAGCTTTCCACCCGGAAAGACGGCCTGTACATCGACCCGACGTTTGAGCGCAACTATGCCGAGTGCAAGCGGGTGGGCCTGCCGGTGGGCGTGTACTACTACACCTACGCCGTCTCGCATACCGGCGCAGACGCAGAGCTGGCTCTGCTCAAGACTGCGCTGACCGGCAAAACCTTCGAGCTTCCCATCTGCGTGGATGTGGAGGATAACAAGCTCCGCAAGCTTGGCAAGCAGGCACTGACCGACCTGACAGCATATGCGCTGGCGACCATCGAGCGGTGGGGCTTCTATGTCCTGCTGTACACCGGGCTGAACTTTGGCAATACACGCTTGTACATGGGCGGTGCTGCACTGCGCAAGTATGACGTGTGGCTGGCTGCATACCGTGACAACAAGCCGACTCCGGCATGGTCTTTTGGGATGTGGCAGTATACCAGCACCGCCAGTGTCCCGGGCATCTCCGGCGACGCTGACCTGAGCCACGCATACAAGGACTACGCTGCCATCATCTGCAAGAAGGGCCTGACCCGTCTCCGGGAGGGCGCATGACAGAAAAACAGGCTCTCATCTGGGTGCTTGGCATTTTGGGCAGCGTGTGCGCCGGAGCGGTGACACTGGACAAGGTGCTTGACATCATCCACAAGTACGTTAAAAAGGCGCAGGCTCCGGATGATGCGCAGAACAAGCGCATGGACGAGCTCGACCGGCGCATCGGCGTTTTAGAGCAGGGCCAGCTTCAGCACACACAGGCCCTTGCTCGGGATTTGCACCGGTTTGAGGACATCGACACCGTGAACCGGCTCAATCTCCGGGCTGTCCGGGCCCTGCTGGAAGCACAGCTTACCGGAAACAACGTTGCGGCCATGCAGGCCAGCAAGGAAGCTATTGACACCTATCTGACGGAAGGAGTAACAACACATGGAGACGCTCGTTAACAGCATCATCACCACCATTCCCGCATGGCTGGCCCTTGTTCTGATCGTGGCCGGTGCGGTCTCGCTGGTGCTGGGCCTGATCCGCTTGGGCTACGGTGCAGCGGTCAAGAGTGCCGTGCTCGACCTCATCACCCGGGCCGAACACGAGATTCAGGGCACCAAGCGGGGCGCAGAGCGGAAGGCGTGGGTCGCCGCAAAGCTGCGTGCCATGCTGGATGCAAGCCGCTGGGGCAGACTCATCAGCTGGGCCATCACCGATGAGACGATCAGCAAGGTGATTCAGTTTTTCTTTGACCGCATGAAAGCAGCACTGGAAAAGGAGTAGTGGAAGAAAAGGATAATCCGTAATAGCAACAGCCCCGGGGAGCCAGACGGTTCCTCGGGGCTGCTTTTTTTGACTACTTTTTGACTACTTTACACTCGTTTTAATACGAAACAATACTGCATAATAAGACTCAACAGAGGTCTCATAAACAAACGAAGAACCGCACATTTCGTCAAAAATCAACGAATCATGCGGTTCTTTTGTAAGTTGCGCCAGCAGGAGTCGAACCTACGATGGGGGAGTCAAAGTCCCCTGCCTTACCGCTTGGCGATGGCGCATTTTTATGCCGGTGGTGGGGGTCGAACCCACACGTGTTATTAGCACAAGGGATTTTGAGTCCCCCTCGTCTGCCATTCCGACACACCGGCACGGTGATATCAAGAACAGTACCATTATAGCGGATTTTTTCTGCAAAATCAAGATGCAGCTGGAAAAACCGGGTTAATTTTTGCAAAATGACGCAAAAACGCTTTACAAACGCTGTCGGAGAAACTATTATATAACTAAGCTTCCTTAAAGATGTTTTCTTTTATGGAGTCATTACCCACCGTTCCCACGAACCAATCAGTTTTATGAAAGAAGGTAGAATCATGTCCGAGAAAAAGCCTGTTGCCCCGGAAGCGGCTGCTGCATCTGAGGCCGCTGCGGCAGAGCCCAAAAAGAAGGGTGCAAAAACAGCTGCCCGCCGCGGCCGCCCGCCGCTCTCGCCTGAGGTCTATGTGGAGTTTGGCGCAAATCAGTACAACATCACCGATGTTGTGGAGCGTGCCAAGGCCGACTACCGTGCCACCCACAAGGTTGGCGTTCAATCCTGCAAGGTTTATGTCAAGCCGGAAGAGAACGCCGTTTACTATGTGATCAACAAGGTCTCCGGAAAACTGGATCTGTGATCCGGAACAGTGCCTGTGGGTATTTCTCATTTTGTTGTTCCCGATGACTTCATTTGAAAAAGGGGACGTTCTGCCAGTAACTCTGACAGAACGTCCCCTTTTATTTTTGCTTTTGTCCCGTTTCTCTGCTTACAGGCCGTACAGTTCGGTGTACTTCCGGGTCAGATAAGCGGTGTAGTAGCTCGGGTCAAATTCGCCGCAGGCGTTCTTCACCACATCGGCAGGGGTCATCAGCCCGCCGTACTGATGCACTTTTTCCCGCAGCCAGCCTGTAATGGCGGTCAGGTCGCCCTTTGCCGCATCCCCTGCCACATCTACGGTCTGCTCCATGTTATGCAGCATCTGGGCACCATAGGCATTGCCCAGCGCATAGGAGGGGAAATAACCGAAGGAACCGCCGGACCAGTGGCTGTCCTGCAGGCAGCCCTCCCGGTCGTTGGGAACCTCAATGCCCAGATACTCCCGATACAGCCGGGCCCACTCGGCGGGAACGTCTTTTGCTTCCAGCGTGCCGCCGATGAGCTGCTTTTCGATCTCATACCGCACCATGATGTGCAGGCAATAGGTCAGCTCGTCCGACTCCGTCCGGACAAGGCTGGGCTGAGCCTTATTCACCGCACGATAGAACTGCTCTGCGCTGATGCCGCCCAGCTGCTCCGGGAAGAACTCCTGCACCTTGGGATAGATAGCCCCGATGAACTCTCGGGACCGTCCGATAATGTTCTCATAGAACCGGGACTGGCTCTCATGCACGCCCATGGATACACCGCCTGCAAGGCGGGTATATTGCAGATCATCCCGGATGCCCAGCTCATAGAGGGCATGTCCGCCCTCGTGGAGGACTGAGAACATCGAGGATGCAACGTTATGCACGTCGTAGTTTGTGGTGATGCGGACATCCTTATTATTGAATTCCAGCGTGAAGGGATGCTCGGTCTCGCCCAGACCGCAGTGGCCCCGGTCCAGCCCCATGACCTCCATGATATAGTCCGCAAAAGCCTTCTGCTTTTCCACCGGATAATAATTATGAAGGAAGCTGTCATCGATCTGGGGCTTTTCTGCGATCTTCTTCAGCAGCGGAACGATGGTCTGGCGCAGCTGGGCAAAGAACTTGTCCAGCATCTCCATATCCACCCCACGCTCATACTGGTTGAGCAGGGCATCGTAGGGCTTTTTGGAGGCATCATAATACCCGGCAAATTTCCGGTTGTAATCCACCAGCTCCTGCAGCACCGGGCAGAAAGAGGCAAAGTCGTTGTTTTCCTTGGCCTTGTGCCAGACATCGCTGGCCCGGTTGGTCAGCTCACTGTAAGCCATATATTCCTCGGCGGGGATGCGGGCCAGCTGCTCCTGATCCCGGCGCAGCTCCTCCACTTCCCGGCGATGGACCAGATCCAGTTCGTCCAGATGTTCTGCCAGTTCATCCAGCAGAGCCCTGGTCTCAGGGCTGGTCATCAGCTTCTGCTCCTCGCCGGCCAGGATGCTCAGGGCCACGCCCCGGCCCTCGGAAGTATTTTTGGGGGCCACGGTCACTGCATCCAGATAAAGGGACGAGCTTGCGCAGGTCAGAGCATATTTCTTCTTTTGCAGCAGTTCCATCTGCTGCACCGCTTTGTTCCATTCCATGAAAGGTTCTCCTTTTCTCTCTTGTCTTCAGGCCTCGGTGGGAAAGGCCGGGTTTTTCCAAAAAAATTTCCGCCGTATCGCAGGGTCCGGGTCGGGGATCTCAAACTGGTATCGTTCCGTGGCGTTGATGACTGTCGTCCGGCCCCGCTCACAGACCCGGGGCAGCTTTGCATCGTAGTTCAGGTGAACATGGCCGTGGACGAACCACTGGGGCTGGTACTCGTCCAGCAGATCGTTGAAACAGGCAAAGCCTTTGTGGGCCCGGTCATCCCCATCATTCAGGCCGCTGGCCGGGGAATGGGTCAGCAGCAGATCGATGCCCCCCACCCGGTGTGCCTTGAACCAGAGTTTCCGGGCCCGAGCCCGCATCTCCCGCTCGGTGTACTGGTAAGTTTCCTCTTTGTTATAGCGGATACAGCCCCCCAGCCCCATGATCCGGAGGCCCTTCCAGACATAGACCTGATCGTCCACACAGATACAGCCGCCGGGCTCTGCGCCCTTGTAGCTGCCGTCATGGTTGCCGTGGACATACAGGATGGGGGCCGCAGTAAAGTTGGTCAGATATTCGAGATATTTCTTGGGCAGGTCGCCGCAGGAAAGGATCAGATCGATTCCCTGCAGGCGTTCTTTGGTGCAGTAATCCCACAAGGCTTTGGATGGGGTATCCGAGATCGCAAGTATCTTCACGTCCGCACTTCTCCTAACTTTGCGTTTCCGCTTATTTTTCCAGACCCTTTACATTGTCCAGTCCGTTGATGGCCAGCAGCCGGCGGGTCTTGACATCCAGTTCCTCGTAATGAGGCAGTACGCCCTCCACGCACTCGTCCAGCCAGTCCATTTCCATCCGTTCCTTAGGGGTGTAAAGGCCGTTTTCCGGTGTATGCACCGTACCGTCCTGCGCTTTGCACTCCCGGGGGAAGATCTGAAGTGTGCCGTCGCAGATCTCCCGCTCCAGCAGCTCCAGCAGCTGCATGGTGCCGCTGTTTGCGCCTGCACTGTACTTGATCGCCTCTGCGCCGCTCTTGATGCCCCACCAATAATTCAGGGCACGTCCATTGGCCGCAGCATCCCAGCTGCCGTCAAAGATGGAGCGGATGATCCCGATGTAAAATGCTTCCCATTTCCAGATGGGCAGTGCCAGCGGCTTGATGCTGCCGTCCGCTTCCCGGCGGACCAGACCATAATCCCGGTTGGTGCCTTCGGGCTCCCGCTCATCCTTGGCGTAGAACAGGGTCACATCCTTCCGGTCCGAGAAGTCCAGCGGATGTGCCGGGTCGGGCAGGCAGGCCCAGCGCAGCACCACATGAGCGTTGGGCCGGACAGTGCGTAGCCCCTGCGCAAAGGCATTGACTGCCGCCGGAACCCCGTAGATGGGATTTGCTGCCACATAGCCCACCCGGTCGGTGGGGGACTGCACTCCCGCCAGCACGCCCAGCAGATAGGTCACCTCGTAGGTCCGGGGATAATAGGTTCGCACCAACGGATGGGGCGCATTGAGGGAGCAGTTCAGAAACCGTGTCTTGGGATGCTGTGCCGCCACCTTGAGGCAGGCGGTGTGCATCCGGGCACTGGTGGTGAACACCACATCGGCATGATCGTGGGCAACGTCCTCCATCACCTGCTCCGCATCCACCTCAGGGTTGACATTCTCGACGCAGCTGATAAAGACCCGGTCCGGAAATTCTTCCAGCAGTGCCGCCCGGCCCCGGTCCTGTCCACGCACCCATGCGCTGTTCTCCGCATTATTCTCGTGGAGGAACACCACCCTGAGCTGCGACGGTCTGGTGCTGAAGATATTCAGCTTGCTCAGCAACGGCTCACTGCTCTTTTGAGGTTCCAGCGAAACCTCCACAGCCTCAGGTTCTGTCAGGATCTTCACCTCATCCCAGAGCTTTTCAAGGTTGGCCCGCACCTGCGACGGAGTGGACTGCACTGCATCGGAATAGCGGTAGACCGACAGATAGACCAGCAGCGCATCTCCCGGTGTCAGTTTGAGGGCTGACCCGCCCAGCGCATAGAACTGCTGGCTGAACATGGTGTACAGCGACGAGAAATTCAGGCGGTCATCCTCGGTCCAGCTCTCATCCGATGCCTTGCACACCAACGTCTGCAATTTGGCATACCGGCCCAGCTTGGAGAAGTGAACATAGTTCACTTTGGACAGCTTGTAAAAATCGAGAAATTCGTAATAGATTTTGTTTTCCAGCGTATCGTTCCGGGCGGGGACCAGCCGGGTGACCGTGCCCGGGATCTTGACGGCCTCATAATACTTGAGCACCGATACCCGCTTGTTGCCCTCCTGCACATAGAATTTATTCATGTACTCATAGGCAATGATGGGGGTATGGATGCCCTCTTCCAGATGGGCGTCGCAGAGGTTGGACCACTTAGCCGCAAACTCGGTGTCCTCTGCCAGCAGGGGCATAAAGTTTGGTGCAAAGGCCGTGTGGCGGCCTGCCGTCTTGGTGCCCACGATGCTCTCCGCCGGGATATCCACCAGCCCCAGCGGCTCCTGCGCCACGATGTCCACGCCCACCAGTATCTCGTCCAGCACGGCCAGATAGGGCGACTGCCCCTTGGTCACACAGGCACGGTAGGCCCGCATCCCGGCTTTATAAGCACTTCTGTAATCTTCCAGCATAGCAAAACTCCTTCTTCTGTAAAAACGAAGGCAGATCTCTTGGTTTGGGCTCTTTCCGGCCCCTCCGGCCATCAGCCTGCCTACAGTATAACATGAATTTCGGATTTATGGGAGACTTTCTCTGCTGTGGGTGTTGATTTCGACAAAATTTTAAGGTACGATAAAAGAAAACAAATTTTCTGAGGTATTTTATGCAGACAGAACAGCTCCCCCATCTGGAAGCCGGCGAATATCCCGGCGGCATCTGGTACTATGAGCCCCACACCTACCAGCCTTATCGTTTTGTGCTGGGCCGGGTGGGCCGCCGTCCGCTGGTATGCATCGGCATCAACCCCAGCACCGCCCAGCCCGGTGCTTTGGACCCCACCCTGAAAAGCGTAGAGCGGCTGGCCAACGCCAACGGCTTCGACAGCTGGATCATGTTCAACGTTTATCCCCAGCGTGCCACCGACCCCAACGACATGGACCGCATCCCGGACCGGGCTCTCTGCGACGAAAACCTCCGCTGGCTCAAGGCGGTTCTGGCCGAGACCGAGCCCACCATGTGGGCCGCATGGGGCACCCTGATTGAAAAGCGGGATTACCTGCCCGGCCTGATGCGGGAGATGGTGGCCCTGACCCAGGAGCGAGATATCCCATGGGTGACCTTCGGCAAACGAAGCAAAAAAGGCCATCCCCATCACCCGCTCTACCTGCGCAAGGATTCCACCCCCGAGCCTTTTGATGTGGAAAACTATCTGGACACCTGTTTCTGAATCTGAACAAAAAGAAGGGACGTTTTTATGACCCCGGAACGCTACGCCAGGCTTCTTTGCTGGTTTGATGCTCATCCGTTCCTACGGCAGCTCACCATCCAGCTCAACAAATGGCTTCCCCTTGTGCCCTTTGTCTGCTATCCGGTTCTCATCGTGCTGCTGAACCTGCAATGGTTCCGGCTGATGGGCCGCAGCTCCGGGGCAGACGTTCTTGATTTTATGCCGGTGATCGCCAAGGCCATTCTTGTTCCGGCAGCAGTCTTTCTTTTCGGCACCCTGCTCCGGGCCCGGCTGAACTTTCCCCGCCCCTATGAGCAGCCCAGCTTCACCCCTCTGGTAGAAAAAGAGACCAGCGGCAATTCCTTCCCCTCCCGCCACGCCCTGAGCGCAGCGGTGCTTGCGGCGGTCTGGCTCTATTTTTATCCCGCCGTTGGAGGCGTTATGATCGCCGTAGCCCTGCTCATCTGCCTGTTGCGGGTGCTCTGCGGGATACACTATCCCCGGGATGTTGTGGCGGGAGCCCTCCTTGGTTTTGCTCTGGGAGCCGCCGGAATGTGGCTGATCTGACCCCGGTATTCTCTGCCCGATGAAAAATTGCAAAAAGAATTTCAAAAAATTCCTTGACAGAATGGGTCCGGTATGGTATTATACTTCTCGCAGCGTGTGCCG
>CALDNF010000029.1 GCA_937917475.1 uncultured Faecalibacterium sp. | reverse complement strand
GGGCCCGCCGCTGCATCCCGCTGAAAGTCAGCGGCCCCTTCCATACCAGACTCATGGCTCCCGCCGGGGATGCACTGGCAAAGCGGTTTGAAACAGAGTCCTTTGGCAAGATGCAGATCCCTGTACTCTTCAACTGTCTGGGACGTGAAATGTCCGCAGCGGACAGCATCCCGGAACTGCTGGTAAAACAGGTACAGAGCAGCGTTTATATGGAAGATACCCTTCGCCGTCTGGGTGAGCTGGGGGTCACTCACATTCTGGAAGTCGGCCCGGGCAATGCCCTTTCCGGCTTTGTCAAAAAGACTCTGCCCGGCGTGGCCTGCGCTGCTGTGGAGACCCCGGAACAACTGGATGCAGTCCTGAACGCATGGAAGGAAGAACGATGAACGAAGAAACTATCATCCGCACCGCCGTTGTCACCGGTGGAAGCCGGGGCATCGGCCGGGCCATCTGCGTGGCACTGGCAAAGCAGGGCTGCAACGTTGCAGTCAACTATTGCCATGGGGAAGCCGCTGCCGCCGAAACCGTAACACTGTGCAAAGCCGCAGGCGTGGACGCCCTTGCCGTGCAGGCGGATGTTTCCACCGCCGAAGGCGTCAAGACCCTCTTTGAAAAAGCCGTAAACGCCTTTGGCCGGGTGGATATTCTGGTAAACAATGCCGGTATCACCCGGGACGGCCTGCTTCTGCGCCTGAGCGAAGAAGATTTTGACAAGGTTCTGGATACCAACCTGAAAAGCACATTCCTCTGCTGCAAGGAAGCGGCCCGCCGCATGGTACGCCAGCGATATGGACGCATCATCAATCTGAGCAGCGTGGTGGCTCTGCGGGGCAATGCGGGCCAGACCAACTATGCCGCCAGCAAAGCCGGGCTCATTGGTTTGACCAAGAGTCTTGCCCGAGAACTGGCCGGCCGGAATATCACGGTAAATGCCATTGCACCGGGATTGATCGAGACCGACATGACCGCTGCCCTGCCGGAGGCCGTCCGCACCGAAATGGCAAAGGGTATCCCCGCAGGCCGGGCAGGCCAGCCGGAGGACGTGGCGAACGCTGCGGCGTTTTTTGCCGCAGAACAAAGCAGCTATCTCACCGGGCAGGTGCTCTGTGTAGATGGCGGCATGGCAATGTAAAAGGAGAAATTCTCTTATGGATAGACGCAGAGTTGTGATCACCGGCCTTGGCACCGTGAACCCGCTGGGGAACACTGCCGCCGAAAGCTGGGCCGCTGCCAAAGCGGGCCAGTGCGGCATCGGGCCCATTACTCAGTTCGACACTACGAATTTCAAGTGTAAGCTGGCCGGTGAAGTAAAGAACTTTGACCCCGAGACGGCAGCGGACAAAAAGGAAGCCCGCAAGATGGCCCGGTTCACCCTGCTGGCGTTGAGTGCTGCCGCCGAAGCTTTGACCGACAGCGGTCTGGACCTTGCGGCAGAAGGGGAAGCCATCGGCGTCAGCGTGTCCAGCGGCATCGGCGGCCTGCCCACCATCGAAGAGCAGCACTGCCGGGGATTGGAAAAAGGGATGGAGAAAGTCAGCCCTTATTTTGTGCCCATGTCCATTGCCAACATGGCGGCGGCGCAGATCGCCATCCGGTTTGGCCTGAAAGGGATGTGCACCTGCCCGGTGACCGCCTGCGCAGGCGGAACCAACGCCGTGGGCGATGCCTTCCACCGCATCCGGGACGGCTATGAGAAGATCATGGTCTGCGGCGGCACGGAAAGCTGCATCAGCCCCTTGGGCATCGGCGGGTTTACCAGTATGAAGGCCCTTTCCACTGCCGAAGACCCGAATGCCGCCAGCCTGCCTTTCGATGCCCGCCGCGGCGGCTTCGTCATGGGCGAGGGCAGCGGAATTCTGGTTCTGGAAGACCTGGAGCACGCTCAGGCACGCCATGCAAAAATTTACGCTGAGATCGTGGGCTATGGAGCCAATTGCGACGCTTATCACTTCACCGCACCGGCACCCGGCGGCGTGGGAGCCATCGGCTGCATGAAACAGGCCCTTGCCGACGGCAAGGTAAAGCCGGAACAGATTGATCACATCAACGCCCACGGCACCGGCACCCACATGAACGACACCTGCGAGACTGCCGCCATCCATGCTGTGTTCGGCGAACACGCAAAGCAAATTGCGGTCTCCAGCACCAAGAGCATGACCGGCCACCTGCTGGGCGGTGCAGGCGGCATCGAGGCCGTATTCACGGCGTTGGCCCTGCGGGATCAATTTGCACCTCCCACCATCCACTATGAGCAGCCCGACCCGGAGTGTGATCTGGATTATGTGCCGAATGTGGGCCGGCAAATGGAAATGCGCTACGCACTGAGCAACAGTCTGGGCTTTGGCGGACACAATGCCTGCATCGCCCTTCGCAGATGGGAGGGCTGAGCCATGGCAGAACCCCGCATCCCTCGGGAAACACCGAACAGCCTGACCTCCGAGCAAATTGCAGCGATCCTCCCCCATCGCTATCCCTTTGCTCTGGTAGACCGCATCCTCGACTATGAGCCGGGCCGGTGGGCCATCGGCCGCAAGTGTGTTTCCCGCAACGAAGAATTTTTCTGCGGCCACTTCCCGGGTCAGCCGGTGATGCCCGGTGTGCTCATCTTGGAAGCACTGGCCCAGACCGGAGCCGTGGCGGCTCTCTCCCTGCCCGAAAACAAGGGCAAGCTGGCCCTTTTCGGCGGCATCAAAACCGCCCGGTTCCGCAAACAGGTCACCCCCGGCGACGTGCTTACCCTCCACTGCGAGCTGGTGGAGCAGCACGGTCCGGTGGGCGTGGGCAAAGCCTCGGCTTATGTAGACGGCAAGTGTGCCGCCACCGCAGAGCTGACCTTTGTGCTGACCGAAGCAACTGCAGAAGTTTAAATTTTCAAATGTACTCCCCTATCGCATAAAAGGCAGGGTACCACCGTGACGGTGGTACCCTGCCTTTTTGTGTGCAGTGCCATTTTCTGTCAGCATGAACAGCCGGAAGGCAAAAGCAATCCTGCCCACAAAACACATTGACAATTCTCTGAAAAAGCGTTATTCTTTTTATGAACACGTTCATAAAAGGAGGTATTATGCCAAAGGTCATCGAAGATCTGGAGTTTCGCTTGTCAGAAGAGGCACGGCGGCAGGTGGAACGATCCGGCTATGGCGCACTGACCATCCGTTCCGTTGCAAAAGCCTGCGGCATCGGGGTAGGCACGGTGTACAACTATTTTCCATCCAAAGAGTCTCTTGCCGCATCCTATATGCTGCGGGACTGGGAGCAGTGCTATGCCGCTTTGCGGGCACAGTGTACGGAAGCCGCTGAACCCAAGGATGTGCTTCGGGCTGTTTTTCAGCAGCTCTGCCATTTCCGCCAGGCGCACGATGGTCTGTTCCGGGATGAAGCCGCCAAGGGGAGTTTTTCCTCTTTCTCCGGCCTGTTCCATGGCAGACTGCGCCAAGGACTGGCTGCTCCGCTGCGATCCATCTGTGCCGACGATTTCACCGCAGAGTTTCTGGCAGAATCCCTGCTGACATGGGCGGTGCCCGGGCAGGATTTTGAACAGCTCTGCACCGTGCTCATCAAACTCATTTAAAAAAGGAGAATCCGCTATGACATTTCCCATTACCATCTGGGCACTGCTGGCAGCTGCTGTGATCGTCAGTGCCATCGGTTTTAAAAACTATGTGTGGTTCATCTCTCTGGGCTATGGCTTTTCCATTGCAGCCGAGGGCCTGTTGATGCTGATCCTGTTCCGTAACAGCCTGAGCCTTGGCACCGTGCTGTGCTGCGTACTGTTTATCCTTTACGGCTGCCGTCTGGGTGGTTATCTGGCCTACCGCGAATTGAAGAGTGCTTCCTATAAAAAGAACATGACGGGCGAGATCAAGGACGGTAAGACCGTTTCCTTTGGTGCCAAGTGTGCCATCTGGCTCAGCTGTGCCTGCCTGT
>CALDNF010000028.1 GCA_937917475.1 uncultured Faecalibacterium sp. | reverse complement strand
GATCTTGCGGTAGGGCATCACAAAGATCTCCTGCCGGGTCCCGGTAACTCCCTGCATATCCACCAGAAAAATGCGGTGGCTGGTAAAAATCGCCTGATCCCGCACGGTTTTGTACGCTCCCACGATCTGCTCTCCGTCCAGAAGAAGCTCCTGCACATTTTTGCAGATTTCTTTTTCCTTGATCCGGATGAGGTTCTGCATTGGCTTATCCCGAAATTCCATCTTCCAATTCCCCTTTTCATTTTTCTTTATTGTAGCATCCTGCTGCCCAAAGCGCAAGCAGATTTGACCTCTCGCATTTTGGGGCCGGGTGTGCTATACTGAATAAGAATTTGAATATTACCCGGGAAACGAGGTTTTGACCCATGGAGATCATCATTCATCAGGCTATTCTGCACGTTCTGGACACCACACTGGATGCGCCGGTGCTCAGCGGCAGCAGCATGGAACTGACCGCTGAAAAAACGGCCTACCTGCAATATCACATTGAAAAACTGCTTGCCAGCGACGAGATTCGTCAGTGCCGCCCCCTGCCGGACTCTGCTTTTAAAAATGAGCTGGAACACAACCACGACTTCATCGACCTGTCCTGCCGGATCGCCGGCGTGCTGTTCGACTATATGCACGCCCATACCACCATCCCCGGAGCCGACCTTGCTGTGGTGGATTTCACCCGGGACGGCGAACCCTGGCTGGGTGTGCTCAAGCTGAACTACAAAAATGGCTATACCCATTACACCGACACCGTAAACGGTGCGCCGGTCAATTCCATCATCCAGCAGCGGGCCTGCCTGCCTACCCAGAGCGGCAAGGTCGAGGAAGGTGCGCTGGTCTGCCTGAACGATTATTCCATGCGTCTGCTGGAAAAGAAATACGACATCGACGGCCACAAGGAGTTTTATCTTTCCACGGTGGTATTCCAGTACACGCAGGCCCAGCCGGAAAAAAAGAAGCTGCAAGCCATTCAGGATGCTGCTGTGCAGGCCGTCCGGGATACTTACGAGGACGAGCCCCATGTAGATGCACAGGTTGCCATGCTCATTGCCAATCAGGCTTCTGATAACGACAATCGGGTCTCGGTAGAGCAGGTTCGCCGTCAGCTGGCCGAAGATTATCCGCTGGCTGCTGTTCCCTTTGACGACTATGTGGAAAAGAGCGAAGTGCTGGAACAGCCGGAACAGCCGGTAACCGTGACCCCTGCCCGCATCCGCCGGATGGAGAGCCGCAGCATCCACACCGCCAGCGGCATCGAAGTCAAGATCCCCACCGAGATCCTGTCCTCCGATTCGGAAGTGGAGTTCCTGCACGACCCCGACGGCAGTATTTCTCTCCTTATTAAAAATGTTATTCTGTAACAGCGAATAAAAATGATCTCAAGCGGCCGGTTTGCTCTTGCAAAATCGGCCGTTTTATGTTATATCATTCATGTATTTATCGTAATATTCTTTGCGTTTGCGCACAGATGCAAATTTCTGAAGGAGAAAAATTATGGAACTGGCTCTTATCACGGCACAGCAGGTAGCTGTGCTGTTCCTGCTCATGGGCTGCGGCTTTCTGGCCGTCAAGACCGGGGTTCTCCGGCCCGAAGGCAAACAGACCCTTTCCAACCTGCTGATCTATCTGGTGGTCCCTGCGATGATCGTCAACTCCTACCGGATGGAGTTCAGTGAAGAAATTCTGCACAATCTGCTGGCTGCGTTCGGGATGAGCGTTCTTGCCATCCTCATCGGCACGGTCCTCACCCTTGTGCTGACGGCACGGCAGAAGGACCGCCGGGCCCCTATCTTCCGGTTTGCCTGCGTCTTTTCCAACGCAGCCTACATGGGCTTTCCGCTCATCTCAGCCCTCTTCGGCTCCGAAGGTCTGCTTTACGCCAGTGCCTATGTCACAGTCTTTAATATCCTGCTCTGGACTATGGGCTACGGCATGGTCAGCGGCAGTTCCAGCCCCAAAGCTGTCGTCCGCAGCCTGCTGCACACCCCGGTCCTCTATGCTATGGTAGTGGGGCTGTCAGTCTATCTGCTCCAGATTCCCCTGCCCCGGCTGATCACCCAGCCTATCGAACTGCTCAGCGGAATGAACACTCCGCTTTCCATGCTGATTACCGGAATGTTGATCGCCGCCGGAGACCTGAAGAGCATCGTCTGTGACATACATATCTGGAAGCTGGCCGGAGTGCGGATGCTGCTGATCCCTGCGGTCTGCGTGGCAGCCTTCGCTCTGCTGGGTTTTCAGGGAATGTCAGCGCAAGTAGTCCTGCTGCTGGAGTGCTGCCCTGCCGCTGCCATCACCTCGGTGTTTGCCGTGCAGTTCGGCCACGATGAGCATTTTGCTGCCGGTTCTGTTGTTCTGACCACCCTGCTTAGTATTCTGGTCCTGCCCCTCTGTGCACTGGTTCTGACCGCTGTCATGTAAAATTCGCTTTTCTTTTTTCAGGAAATATGCTATGATAAGTTCATCGGCAGTGCTGCCGATGAACTTATTTTTATATCAGAAATCAGGAGAGTGCTTTTTGATCAAGTACAACACACTGGAGATTGTCCGCTGACCGGGAGGTTTGCGGACCGTCCGAACCTCCCACCTGCTCATTTTGCAGCAGTAATTGCTTGTCAACAAGAACGCAGGAGGCAAAACAATGCGTAAAACTGACATTATCATCCGCAACGAAACGCCGAACGATTTTTCTGCCGTGGAACATTTGACCCGTGAAGCCTTTTGGAACGTCTACCGCCCGGGCTGCACAGAGCACTATATTCTGCACTGTTTCCGGAATGACCCGGCCTTTGTCCCGGAGCTTGACCTTGTATTAGGGCAGGCAGGACGGCTGGTCGGACACATCCTGTACGTTCACGCCTTCATTGAAACCGATGACGGACAGTGTCTTCCCATCTTGACGTTTGGGCCTCTCAGCATTGATCCAGCCCATCAGAAACAGGGCCTTGGAAAGCTGCTGGTCAATACTTCACTGGAAAAAGCTGCTGCGCTTGGCTTTGGTGCGGTTGCCATCACAGGAAATCTTGAATTTTATCGTCATTCAGGTTTTGTGATGGGCAAAAGCCGGAACATCCGGTATGCCGATGATCCGGAGGCTGATTATTTTCTTGTAAAAGAACTGGCCCCCGGTTTTCTCCATGGTGTGTCCGGTGTCTTTCATGATCCGGAAGGCTATTTTGTCGCCGAGTCCGACCCGGCCGGATTCGAGGCATTTGATGCGCAGTTTCCCCACAGGGAAAAGCAGAAGCTTCCCGGTCAGCTGGGATGATCGTTTGATCGGATGACAAAAGCCCTGTACTATCGCATAAGCGGCAGTACAGGGCTTTTTTGAGGGATCATTCTCCCATTTGCTCTTTATGATATTGCAGGGTATACAGCTGATAATACCGGCCATGCTGGGCCAGAAGCTGCTGATGGGTGCCCTGCTCCAGAATCTTGCCATGGGACAGCACGATGATGTTATCGGCGTGCTGGATGGTGGACAGCCGGTGGGCCACGATCAGCATGGTGCCCACAGTGCGCATCTTTTCCAGCGAATCCTGAATCAGAAGCTCTGTTTCGGTGTCGATATTGGCCGTTGCTTCATCCAGAATCATTACACTGGGCTTGTGAAGGATGGTGCGGGCAAAGCTGAGCAGCTGCCGCTGACCGGCCGAGAAGTTGTTGCCCCGCTCCCGGACTTCTTCATCCAGACCGTGATCCAGTTTATTGATGAAGTGGTCGGCATTGACATACCGGCAGACCTGCATGATCTCTTCATCCGAAATACCCTCTTCCCGCAGGACGATGTTGGAGCGGATGGTGCCCGAGAAGAGGAACACATCCTGAAGCATCTGCCCGAAGTGACGGCGAAGCGAAGAAATCTTGATCTTCCGGATGTCGATGCCATCGATCAGGATCTCGCCCTTCTGGAACTCGTAGTTGCGGCAGATCAGGGAGAGGATGGTGCTCTTGCCGGAACCGGTGGAGCCCACAAAGGCCACCGTCTCCCGGGAATTGACATGGAAGGACACGCCTTGCAGCACCCACTCACCGGGGACATAGCTGAACCAGACATCCTTGAATTCGATCTCACCCTTCACTTCGTCTAACTCGATGGCGTCCGGAGCATCCACCAGTTTGGGCTGGATGTCCATGATGGAAAAGACTTTTTCCGAGGACGCAAAGGCCGACTGCAGCCAGTTGAACTGCTCTGCAAGGTTCTGGATGGGAGTGAAGAACTTGGAGATATACATATAAAAAGTGACGATGGTACCGCTGGAAATGGTCTGGCCCAAAAAGCTTGTACCGTTCAGATAGCCCATGCCGCCCAGATAGAACAGGCAGAGAATCGAGCTGATGTAGAGCATATAGACCAGCGGGCGGAACACGCCGAATACGAAAAGCTGCTCCTGACTGGCCCGGGCCAGCTTCTGGCTTTTCTGGCGGAAAGCCTCCATTTTGGCATCTTCCCGGCCAAAGATCTGGGTCACTTTGATGCCGGAAAGGTTCTCCGACAGGTAGGTGTTGATATCGGTGGTAGCGTCCTTGACCTTGCGGTTGGCACGCCGGGAGAACTTGCGGAAGATCACCGTAAAGGTCACGATGAAGGGCACAAAGCAGAGCACCATCAGGGTGAGCTCATAATTCAGGCAGATCATGGCCACAAGGATGCCAAGGATCACAAAGCAGTTCTTGGTCAGCTGGACCAGCAGATTGGTGAACATCATCGAGATGGCGTTGGTGTCGTTGGTCACACGGGTGACCAGCTTGCCCACCGGGATCTCGTTGA
>CALDNF010000027.1 GCA_937917475.1 uncultured Faecalibacterium sp. | reverse complement strand
TTCTTTAAGGAGGAATGTGTCTTATGATGAAGTATCTCCAGAAACTGGGCAAAGCACTGATGCTCCCCGTTGCCGCACTTCCCATTTGCGGCATCCTGATGGGCATCGGTTATGCTCTGGCTCCCGCTGTTATGGGTGCCGAGGGCGCAACTTCCGGCGCAGCATACACCATCGGCTTCCTGCTCATTAAGGCAGGCGGCGCACTGATCGATAACATGGCCTGGCTGTTTGCCATCGGCGCAGCCGTTGGTCTGGCTGACGACCACGACGGCACTGCCGGTCTGGCCGGTCTGGTCAGCTTCCTGATGATGCAGCAGCTGCTGAGCCCCGCTGTGGTCGGCGCAGTCCGCACCCTCGAGGAAGGTACCACCACCTACATTGCTTACCAGAAGATCGCTGGTAACTCTTTCATCGGTATTCTGGCCGCTATCATTGGTGCAGCCTGCTACAACAAATTCAAGAACACCCAGATGCCTGACTGGCTGGCCTTCTTCTCCGGCAAGCGTTTCGTCGCTATTGCCACCGGCCTGATCTCCATCGGCGTCTCCGTCATCCTGCTGTTCGTCTGGCCTCTGATCTTCGGTGCACTGGTTGCTGTCGGCAACGGCATCGCTGGCATGGGCGGCATCGGCGCAGGCATCTACGCTTTCCTGAACCGTCTGCTGATCCCCACCGGCCTGCATCACGCTCTGAACAACGTGTTCTGGTTCGACACCATCGGTCTGGGCGATCTGACCCACTTCTGGGCTGGTGAGACCTCCGCTGATGTGGGCTGGAGCCTGGGCATGTATATGTCCGGCTTCTTCCCCTGCATGATGTTCGGTATCGCCGGTGCTGCTCTGGCTATGGTCCGTACCGCTAAGAACAAGAAGGCCGCCATCGGTCTGGTCGTCTCCGCTGCCATCTGCGCATTCGTCTGCGGCGTCACCGAGCCTTTCGAGTTCGGCTTCATGTTCCTCTGCTTCCCCCTGTATGTTGTTTATGCTGCTCTGTACGGCATCTTCACCATCATCACCTACTACTCCGGTTTCCGTGCTGGCTTCTGCTTCTCCGCAGGTGCTACCGACCTGATCTTCTCCGCATCCCTGCCCGCAGCTGCTAAGACCTGGATGATCATTCCTCTGGGCATCGCTGCTTTCGTGGTGTTCTATCTGGTGTTCTACTTTGCCATCACCAAGTTCAACCTCAAGACCCCCGGCCGTGAGGACGACGATGAAGAGGCCGAGAAGAAGGTCGTTCTGGCAAACAACAACTACACTGAGGTTGCTGCCGGCGTCCTGAAAGCCATCGGCGGCAAGGAGAACGTTGCCAACGTCGATTACTGCGCTACCCGCCTGCGTTTTGAGATCAAGGATTACACCGCTGTTGATGAGAAGGCTGTCAAGGCCGCTGGCGCAGCCGGTGTTATCCGTCCCAGCAAGAACGCCTGCCAGGTGGTCATCGGCACCAAGGTCCAGTTCGTTTATGACGAGCTGAAGAAGATGCTGTAACGCCAGTTTCGGCAAATTTGCTCTGAATTGAATTTCTGCGGGAGGCTGGTTGCTCCCGCAGCCTGCTGCAAGACCGCCGGGGGCGGGCATCATGCCCGGCTCCGGCGGTCTTATTTGTTCACACAAAAGGGTATTTTAAAGCCCTGAAACATGGTATACTGAACTTAAACGGCTCCGCAGAGAGCCATGGGTAAGAAAAAACAGGAGGTTCTTATTATGAAGATCATTCGTGCAAAGGACTACAAGGATATGTCCCGCAAAGCCGCAAACATCATTTCGGCTCAGGTCATCATGAAGCCCAACTGCGTGCTGGGTCTGGCAACCGGCGGCACCCCTGTGGGGGCCTATGCTCAGCTGGTGGAGTGGTACAACAAGGGCGATCTGGATTTTTCTGAGGTCACCACCGTCAATCTGGACGAGTACCGGGGCCTGCCCAAGGAGCATCCGGAAAGCTACTGGAGCTTTATGCACAAGAATCTGTTCGACCATGTGAACATTGACCCCGCCCGCATCAACCTGCCCGACGGCACCAACCCGGACGCTGTGAAAGCCTGCGAGAACTACAATGCCATTATCCACAGTCTGGGCGGCATCGACCTGCAGCTGCTGGGCCTTGGCCCCAACGGCCACATCGGCTT
>CALDNF010000026.1 GCA_937917475.1 uncultured Faecalibacterium sp. | reverse complement strand
CATCTTGCCGGCGCAGGCACCGCACTCAGCCTCAGCACGCATCATCAGGTTCTTCTTGGTGCTGTCGGTGACCACTTCGCCCAGCAGCTCAGCAAACTTTGCAGCGTGCTCGGCTTCCTCAAAAGCATAACGCTTGTATGCATCAGCGATCTCGGGATAGCCCTCACGCTCTGCCACACGAGACATTGCCAGATACATGCCGACCTCGCTGCACTCGCCCTCAAAGTTGGCGCGCAGGCCATCGACGATCTCCTGAGGAACGCCCTCTGCCTTGCCGATGCCCACAACGTGCTCGGTCACATAGGTGTTGCCGGTCTTTTCGACAAATGCGGAAGCGGGAGCCTTACAGACAGGGCACTGCTCGGGGATAGAGCCTTCAGCAATGTAGCCACAGACGGTGCAAACATACTTTTTCATAGGGAAATCCTCCATTTTATTCTCTGTTATTTCCGGGCTGCCCTTGGTACCGGGCGGCCTTGGTTTCTGAGGCTATTATAGCGAACAATTCCTAGTTAGTCAAGAAGAACAAGTGAGAATAATTCTTATTTAACAAATTGTTCACACCTGAAGATTTCCACTGCTGGCGGCATCTGCGCCGTCGGCTGCATCAAACTCATAATCGTTGCCGGGCAGGATAGCGTTGAGCAGGATGCCCACGATAGCGGCGATAGCCAGACCGGACAGGTTGATGGACACACCGCCGATCACAAAGGTCAGGCCGCCCACCGAGTTGAAGCCCAGAGCGGAGACTAGAATGACGGCTGCAATGATGAGGTTGCGGCTGTTGGTGAAATCCACCTGGTTTTCCACCACGTTCCGGACACCGATGGCGGAGATCATGCCGTACAGCACAAAGCTGATACCGCCGATGATGCCGGTGGGGATGGTATTGATGACAGCCTCAAACTTGGGGCTGAAGCTCAGGATGATAGCCAGCACCGCAGCGATCCGGATGACCAGCGGATCGTAGATCTTGCTCAGAGCCAGAACGCCGGTGTTCTCACCATAGGTGGTGTTGGCCGGGCCGCCCAGCAGACCAGCCATGGCAGTGGCAAGGCCATCGCCCATCAGGGTGCGGTTCAGACCGGGGTCGTTGATATAGTTGTGGCCGGTAGTGGCACTGATGGCAGCAATATCGCCGACGTGCTCCATCATGGTTGCCAGTGCAATGGGGATGATGGTAAACAGTGCGCTGATGAACTCCGGGCTACCATCGATCGCAAACAGGCCCATAGCAGACTTATGCAGCGGGATGCCGAACCAGCTGGCCTCGGCGATCTTCTGGAAATCCACCGCACCGGTGACCAGTGCCACGGCGTAGGATACCAGAACACCGATCAGGATGGGCAGGATCTTGACCATGCCCTTGCCCCAGATATTGCAGACAATGACAGTGCCCAGAGCCACAAAGGCCAGCAGCCAGTTGGCCTGACAATTGGAAATGGCAGAGGGAGCCAGGATCAGACCGATGGCAATGATGATGGGGCCTGTGACCACCGGCGGGAAGAACCGCATGATCCGGCGGATGCCGCAGGTGGAGATCAGAAAGCTGACCAGCAGATAGACAAGACCCGAGAAAGCCACGCCTGCGCAGGCATAGGGCAGCATCTGGGTGTTCGCCACGGTCAGGTTGCCTTCTGCATCAGCCAGCATGGGTGCCACGATGGAGAAACCGCCCAGATAGGCAAACGAGGAACCCAGAAAAGCCGGAACTTTCTTTTTGGTGATGAAATGGAACAGCAGCGTGCCCAGACCTGCGCAGAGCAAGGTGGTGGAAACGCTCAGGCCGGTGAGCAGCGGCACCAGAACCGTTGCGCCGAACATGGCGAACATATGCTGCACGCCAAGGATCAGCATCCGTCCGGTGCCGAGCTGGCGGGCATCATAAATGCCCTTGGAGTAATCGATGGATGAATTCATTTGCTTCCTCCTGCAATTGCGGACGCCCAAAAAAAGAGGCACCACCGCATCAAAGCGGCAATGCCTCATTGCTTGTACGTCCTGTGTAAAACGGAAAAGGAAGGGCTCATGTCTCGCAACCGATACATCCTGCTCTCCCCTTTCCCACTTCTATCCTGAACAGTATACCAAAATCCGACCTTTCCCGCAACTGTTTTTGCAAAAATCAACATTTTTTTCGGAAGCTTTTGTTCCTTTGGGGCTCTGTACTTGCAATCCCGGCTCCGGCGCACTATAATATTAAATTACCTACTATTATAGTATCAAACCATGAGCTGAGGAACAACATGATATATCTGGATTATTCCGCCAACACCCCCGCAGACGAGCGGGTGCTGGACCGATTCTGCGCCGTGGAGCGCAGCTGCATCGGTAACGCAAATTCTCATCATCAGGCCGGCACTGCCGCCAAAGCAGAGATCGACAAGGCCACCCAGCACATCGCTTCCCTGCTGGGCGTGCAGCCTGCCGAGATCATCTACACCTCGGGTGCAAGCGAGTCCAACAACTTCGCCCTCAAAGGGCTGGCCCGCCTGACCCGGCATCAGGGAAAGCACATCATCTCTACCCCGCTGGAACATTCTTCGGTCAGCGGCACCCTGACAGCCTTGCAGGAACAGGGGTATGAGATCGATCTGGTCGATGTGGACCGGAACGGCACAGTAGACCTTGAACATCTGCGGGAACTGCTCCGCCCGGATACTGTTGCTGTGGCAGTGACCATGGTGGACAGCGAGCTGGGTGTGGTGCAGCCCATTGCCGAAATCGCAAACATTCTCAAGGCGTACCCCCATTGCCATTTTCATGTGGATGCCACACAGGCTGTAGGCAAGATGCCGGTCTCGTTTGAGGGCATCGACACCATGAGCCTGACGGCCCACAAGTTCTATGGACTCAACGGCATCGGCCTGCTGCTCAAGCGGCGGGGCCTTGCCTTGGAACCCCTGATCCACGGCGGCGAGAGCACCACCATCTACCGCAGCGGCACTCCCACGGTGGCACTGGCATCCTCGCTGGACTGTGCACTGGGGCTTGCCCTTGAGGATCTGCCCCGCCGCACCGAGATTGTCCGCAAACGCAACGCCGAGCTCCGCACTGCACTCTCTGCCTATCCTAAAGTCCGGATCAACAGCCCGGAGACCGCCCTGCCCCACATCCTGAACCTGAGCGTCCAGAATGTCAAGGGCACCGTCTTTCAGCGGGCCTTGAACGAGCACGGCGTCTGTGTGTCAGTCAAATCCGCCTGCTCCTCTGACGGCCTGCCCTCCCGGGCAGTGTTTGCTGTCAGCCGGGACCGCCGGAATGCACTTTCGTCCTGGCGGATCAGCCTGAGCCACCTGACCACGGAAGAAGAGCTCAAAAGCTTTCTGGAAGCATTTGACGCCTGTTACCATGAGCTGACCGCTCAATGAACCCATAAAAGAGAGGTTTGAAATGAAACGAGAACTGGAGCCCTATCAGCTGATCGAACGCAGCATCATCAAAAAATACCGCAAAGAGCTTTGGACACCCTTTATCGTCGCAGTGAAACGCTATGAGCTGATTCAGGCCAATGACAAGATCGCCGTCTGCATCTCGGGCGGCAAGGATTCGATGCTGATGGCAAAGCTGATGCAGGAGCTGAAAAAGCACAGCGATGTCCCCTTTGATCTGGTCTTCCTCGTAATGGACCCCGGCTATAATGAGATCAACCGCCAGAAGATCGAGTCCAATGCTGAACTGCTCCACATCCCGGTGACCATCTTCGAGAGCAACATTTTCTCGGTGGCAAATAATACCGACAAGAACCCCTGCTATCTTTGTGCCCGGATGCGCCGGGGACACCTGTACAGCAAGGCCAAGGAGCTGGGCTGCAACAAAATTGCATTGGGGCATCACTTCAATGATGTCATTGAGACCACCGTCATGAGTATGTTCTACGGC
>CALDNF010000025.1 GCA_937917475.1 uncultured Faecalibacterium sp. | reverse complement strand
CCAGCCTGCTCATCGGCACCATCATCAAGACGCTGGGTCAGCAGACCGGGCTGGATGTTCTGGTCGACCTTGGCAGCTATGCCACGGCTATGAGCGGCCCGGCCATGGCCGTGGCCATCGGCTGGGCACTCCACTGCCCGCCGCTGGTGCTGTTCAGTCTGGTCACCGTGGGCTACTCCTCCAATGCACTGGGCGGCGCAGGCGGCCCGCTGGCCGTCCTCATCATCGCCATCGTGGCCGCTGAACTGGGCAAGGCCGTGAGCAAGGAGACCAGGGTGGACATTCTGGTGACCCCGCTGGTCACCATCTTTGCGGGTGTCGGGCTCTCGATGCTTATTGCTGCCCCCATCGGTGCCGCCGCAAGTCAGGTGGGCACCCTCATCATGTGGGCAACCGAGCAGGCTCCCTTCCTGATGGGCATCCTCGTGTCGGTGATCGTGGGTGTTGCCCTGACCCTACCCATCTCTTCCGCTGCCATCTGCGCTGCGCTGGGCCTCACCGGTCTGGCTGGCGGTGCCGCCGTGGCAGGCTGCTGCGCCCAGATGATCGGTTTTGCGGTCATGAGCTTTAAGGAAAACGGCGTGGGCGGTCTGGTCAGTCAGGGTCTTGGCACCAGTATGCTCCAGATGGGCAACATCGTCAAAAATCCCCGGATCTGGATCGCCCCCACCCTTGCCAGTGCCATCACCGGCCCCCTTGCCACCTGCCTGTTCCATCTGGAAATGAACGGTGCGGCGGTCTCTTCCGGCATGGGCACCTGCGGCCTTGTGGGCCAGATCGGCGTTTACACCGGCTGGGTCAACGACGTTGCCGCCGGGACCAAAGCCGCCATCACCCCCATGGACTGGGTCGGCATGGTGCTGATCTGCTTTGTGCTTCCCGCTGTTCTCAGTGTCCTCTTCTGCGAGATCGAGCGGAAGCTGGGCTGGATCAAGGACGGCGACCTGAAGCTGAATTAACCCAGCTCCAGTGCTTTTCCGTTCAGGACTGCTTCGGCCAGAGTATCCCCCTCGTACCGGAGCTTGAGGGAGAAGAAGGGCCGCTCCTCATCCAGAAGACGGAGAAAAATTTTGTCTCCTTCCCAGATGGGCAGCTTGGTCACTTCGGCCTTGGGCACCCATTCCAGCACACCCTCCCTGCAGGCGTCGCCCTCGATCATCTGCCCGGTCCAGCCGTCGGCGGTGAAAAGATGCATATATTCGGTGAGGTCTCCCAGCAGGAAGGTCACGATGCCCCGGTAACGGTAATGTGTCAGGGTCACACCGGTCTCCTCCCGGACTTCCCGGATCACGCAGTCCTCCGGGCTTTCAAAGGGCTCAAATTTTCCACCCACCCCGATCCACTTATCCTTGTTCATATCGTGCTCTTTTTTGATACGGTGGAGCATCAGATATGCATCATCTTTTTCAAGGTAGCACAGGCTGGTATTGAGCATTGGGAATTTCGAGTCCATGAGTCTTTCTCCTTTTTATATTTATAAAGGAACATCAAAGGCGTTCCGCAGTGTTTTCTGCGGAACGCCTTTTGTATTACGGTTCAAATTTTACGGATGGCGGTCATCCCTTGCGGCTGGCACGGCCTTTTCCGGCGTTGTTCAGCTTCCGGACCAGATCATTCTGGTGTTTGCGCTGGGAGGGTGTGGGCTCCGGGTCCCGGCGTTCCTCGCTGCGGGCCGAGGTCTGGGCTGCATCTGCATCCACCCGGACCAGATTCCATTCCTGATTGCCGCCTGCCACATAGTTCCAGATCTGAGCCTGTGCACCATTGGAGGTGTTCATGCCGACAAGGTCGATGTACTTGTCCGCCAGCACATTCCGGATGCGGGTACGGCCATTGCGGGTGGGCTCCAATGCCCAGCACTGGCTCATGCCACTGGTGCGGCTCCACTGGTGCAGCCAGGTACCCTCCATCACGCCGCCCAGCGCAAGATCGATCATCTTACCAGTAAAACGGTTCTGGATCCTCCACCGGCCCTCGCCTGCGTCCACAAACTTCCACTGCTGCCACGGATGGCCCGCATAATCCCACAGGCGGATCGCAGCACCATTCTCGGTGTTGAAATTCTTTACCTCCAGCACCTTTCCGTTGGGAGCTTTGATCAGATAGAATTCGTCTTCGAGGATTATGACCTGCGATGTTTTTGCCATAGCTGCGATCTCCTTTCCTGTTTGGTTCTTTTATTATAGCCTATTTTTAAAAGAGCAACAAGAACAGTTTCCCACAATCTTTTTTCCGTTTCTTGGGCATTTCGCCAGTCAAGCGTTGTACTGCTCATTTTCGCTGCTCTGCTTCTGTGCCCGAGTGTCAAATTTCTTTCATTTTTCCCGGTTTAAAAAGCAAGAACTTTTAGCCTCTTTACTTTAAAAGAATAACCGCCGGACCCCACCCGGAAAAGCCTCTTTCTGCCTCCTGAAAACCCTCATTTTCTTCCTCTCACGCACGCTGTTTTTACCCAAAAAACACTTTGACAGATTTTGGCCCATTTTTGACCAAATCGTGAACAACCTGTGCGCTGAAGGCGGTCAGAGCATCATTGCTTTACCTTGATAAAGCAAAGCAGTTTCCGGCGCTTCACTTTCGTGAATATATCAATCTTCAGCAAATCCTTTCGTTTCTTTCAGGTTTTCAGCTATTGACTTTATCTTGAAGTTGCGGTATAGTATGGTTGCAGGGAGCGGGAAACGCCCCCGGAACACATTGAACTTCAGGCATCCGTTTGGGAGCCTGTGAGAAAAATATAGGAGGTTTGATTATGTACTATTACATTCTGGGTTGTGGCATTGCTTGCCTGGTCATCTTTGGCATCGTCAGCATGGAATCTGTATGCGTCAAGCCGGCCGAGATTCTGGCAAAGGTCGTTCTGTGGCCTGTTGCCCTGATGGAAGCAGTTGTTCGTTACAGCTCCACTCATCACAACTTCAAGGCTGCGCTGTAAGCACACACGCTTCGTGATCTGAAACGACAACGAGGCCGGGGCATCCGAACTTGGGTGCCCCGGCCTTTTTGTTTTGCGTTCCGCCCCGGAATATGATATGATAGGGGCGGAAATCCCCTTCTCACCGTAAAATCATTGCAAACGATAGGAGCCCTATGAAACCTGATTACAAACTGGTGGCAAAAGCCAAATATATCCACATGACCGCAGACCTTGCCAGCGAACTGTGGCACGAGGTCTACAAACGCTATTATCCTGCAAAGCAGCTGGATGCCATCGTGGACGAGCTGCAGAGCGCAGATGCCATTGAAGAGGACATCGACAACGAGGTAAACTATTTCCTCGTTTTTCTGGGCGATAAGCTCATCGGCTACTTTGCCTGGAAGATGGAGAACACCGCCCTTCATCTGCTTCACCTCTACCTCAAGCCCGAGTACCGGGGTAAGGCTTTGGGCCGGGACATTGTGGCCACCTGCGAGCGGCTGGCCCGGGGCGAAGGCCGGGGCCGGGTGTACTGCGAGGTGCACAACAAAGCCCTGCCGGTGATGCAGTTCTTCAAGGCCCGGGGCTACCGTCCTCTGCGCCCCGGCGAGAACACCGCCGCCGGCATCGAGCTGCCTCAGACCATTTTCGAGCGGATGCTTTAAAATTTCCCATTGCAATTTTCTCCCGGATGTACTACACTTGTGTAGTGTATTGAAGTGCCCCTTTCCGGGCCGCACCACCAACAACGGGAGGAACGCTTATGGCTAAAGACCACCCGACCGGAGAATCCGGTCTGTATGCTGCGCTTCTGGAGCTGAAGACCCCGGAAGAGTGCTACCGTTTCCTGCAGGACGTTTGCAGCTACGCCGAACTCAGCGCAATGGAGCAGCGGTACAACATCGCCGAGAAGCTGGTCCGCAAGCAGAGCTACACCAGCATCATGGGCAACATCGGCGCATCCAGTGCCATCATCAGCCGGGTCAGCCGGGTCATCAGCCGGGACGACAGCGTTCTCCGCCGCATCCTTGAGGAGCAGGAATCTGCCCCGGAGCATGAGACCGAATCATCCCTTTAAATCGTCATCCGCACACTGCGGGGCCGGGTACTCCCCGCCTCGCAGTGTTTTTTTCTGAGTATCAGGAGGTAATTGAAGATGAGCAAAGCAGTTGTATTTTTCGCCGACGGCACCGAAGAATGTGAGGCCCTGCTGGTGGTAGACCTGCTCCGCCGGGCAAAAGTGGAGGTCATCGTTGCGTCCGCCATGGGCCGCAGAGAGGTGGTCAGCAGCCACGGCATCCACCTGACCACCGATGCCGTGGCCGAGGATGTGGATTACTCCGATGTGGACATGGTGGTTCTGCCGGGCGGCATCCCAGGCACCCCCAATCTGGCCGAAAACAAGACTGTCACCGACACCTGCGTTTCCTTTGCCAAGGCCGGCAAAAAGGTGGCCGCCATCTGCGCCGCCCCCAGCGTGCTGGCCTCGCTGGGCCTGCTGGAGGGAAAAAATGCCACCGCCCATGCTGCCTTTCAGGATAAGCTGACCGGTGCTGTCGTCCACGATGAAGAAGTCGTGGTCGATGGCAATATCACCACCAGCTACGGCCTTGGCGGTGCCATCCCCTTTGGTCTGGAACTGGTCCGTCAGCTGGCCGGCTCCGCTGAAGCCGACCGCATCCAGAACGCCATTGCCTATCGGCACTGAGAAACGGAGGCACCCATGCGCTTTATCACCTGCCGTCTGCCGGACGGCGCAGAAGATCCGGCCATTTTATCTGAGGATGGTCGGCAGGTCTGGCCGCTGAGCTGGCTGGGCCTGTCCTACGAGACGCTGAGCGACGCCATACCCTTTCTGACCCCGCAGGTGCGGGCCGGGCTGCGCCTTGCCATCTCGGGCATCCCCGCCCTGCCGGTGGAAGCCGTCACCCTCGAGAGCCCCATCCCCGCCCCGGCGCAGGATGTGGTCTGTCTGGGCATCAACTATATGGCTCACTCGGATGAGGCCGAAAAATACTCCGCCGATGCCTTTGCCACCAAGCACCAGGATGCCATTTACTTTTCCAAGCGGGTCACCCGGGCTGTGCCGGACGGTGGCTTCATCGAGGCCCATACCGACCTTGTGAAAAAGCTGGACTACGAATGTGAGCTGGCCGTGGTGCTGGGAAAGGATGCCAAAAATGTGCCCGCCGGGCAGACCCGGGACTATGTGTTCGGATACACCATCCTCAACGATGTGTCCGCCCGTGATGTACAGACCGCCCATAAACAGTGGTATTTCGGCAAGAGTCTGGACGGCTTTACCCCCATGGGCCCCTGCATCGTCACCGCCGACGAGTTTTCCGACTACCCGCCCAAGCTGGGCATCCGCAGCTTCGTCAACGGCGAAAAGCGGCAGGATTCCAACACCAGCCTGCAAATTTTTGACATTGACCATGTGATCTCCGAGCTCTCGCAGGGGATGACTCTCCGGGCCGGGACCATCATCGCCACCGGCACCCCCGCCGGTGTGGGGATGGGGATGGACCCTCCCTGTTTCCTCGTTCCCGGCGATGAAGTGCGATGCGAGATCGACGGCATTGGCAGTCTGACCAACAAAGTTCACGAATAAGCAGAGCAAAAGAGCCCGGCAGCTGCCGGGCTCTTTCTGCGCTGGTACGTTTTAAATCTTCTTAACGGTCAGTTCATGGGGGAAGTGATTCAGCACTTCGCAGCCGGTCTCGGTGACAAGGACAAGGTCCTCGATGCGGACACCGAACTTGCCCGGCAGATAGATGCCCGGCTCGATGGAGAAGCACATGCCGGGCTTGACGACATTCTGGTTCACAGCCGACACATCCCCGGCTTCGTGGTCCTCTAGACCGATGAAGTGGCCCAGACGATGGTTGAAGTAGGGGCCGTAGCCGCCTGCGGTGATGATATCCCGGGCTGCGGCATCAATGTCGCAGAGCTTCACACCCGGTTTGACCAGAGCTTCGGCCGCAGCCTGTGCCTGCCGCACCAGCTCATAGACCTTCCGCTCCTCCTCGGTGGGTTCTGCGGTGAAGAAGGTGCGGGTCATATCGGAAGCGTAGTCCTGATACACGCCGCCCACGTCAATGAGGACGCACTGACCGGCTTCCAGTCTGGTATCGTCGTTGCCGTGGTGAGGGTCGGCGGCATGAGCCCCAAAGCCGCAGATGGGCTCAAAGCTCACGTTAGAGCAGCCATGGGCCGCATAGATGCCCTTGATGGCCTCTGCCATCTCCTTTTCGGTAATGCCGGGACGGATGAGCTGGGCAAACTCGGCCATGCAGTCGTCGTTGACCTTGGAGGAAGCCCGCATGGCCTCCTGTTCCGCTGCATCCTTGACGGCCCGGGCATCATCGCAGGCGGCGGAAGCATCTTTATAAGAGGGTGCAGCGTTCAGCTCCATCAGCCGCAGCAGGAACCGGGCGGGCCAGTTCTTATCAATGCCCAAGGGCTTATCCCTCTCCAGCCAGGGCAGGAGCTTTGCCGGGGCATCTTCCCCATCCATGTAATTCTCCACCGGCAGGCCCGCATCTGGGGTGCCGAAGAGGGCATTGACGAACATCCGGTGCCCGCCGTCGGCCCGCAGCAGCAAAGCAAGCATCCGCTCGCCGGGGTGGAAAATGCGCACGCCAGTCAGGTAAAAGAGGGTAGGCGGGTCACTGACGATGGTCTGGGTCAGACCCATTGCCTTGAGGTTTTCGATCACCCGGGCGATCCGTTTTTCATGAAGTTCGGTCATAGAGCACATTCCTTTCTGTATTTTTATCATTGCAATTTACGAATTGTTTGAGAATCGAGTCCATCTGTCAGCTCGTTCACAAATAATTCATATTAAATTCATATACCGTCTATTTTTGTTCGGTATATGTATGGCAACACAAGCGCAGCGGGTGCTGCATCCACATTCCAAGTATAGCACCCGAGGATATTCATGGTCAATGCCGCAGCCCTTTGGGACGGCGACAGAGGAAAGGAACAGATCGTTATGAAAATTGGTTTTTGGGAAATCGTGATGATCGTCATCGTTGCGTTCGTCTTTATCGGCCCGGACCAGCTGCCCGTCTATGCCAAGAAGCTTGGCAAGATGCTCCGTGAGCTCAAAAAGTACACCGGTGCAGCCTCTGAGGAGATCCAGAAGAACGTCGTTGAGCCGCTGAACGAGATCCAGGCCCCCCTCAAGGAAGCCGTTGCTCCCCTGACGGACATCAAGAAGGACATCGACAACAGCGTGAAGGACGTCACCAAGAGCTTTACCGGCATCGGCAAGACCAGCAAGGAAGAAGCTGCCAAGGCTGAAGCCGAGGAGGAAGTGACCGAGCTGGAGGAAGACGCTGTGGAAGAGCTGCCTGAGCAGGACGCTCCCGCCGCCGACACCGCCCCTGCGGAAACGGCTTCCACCGAAACTGCCGCATCGGCTAAGGCTCCGGCTGAGACCATCGAAACTCCGGCTGCACCCGCAGAAGCCGCCCCTGCCGCCAAAGCCGCGGAGGAGGCTGCTCCCGCCGAGGAAGCCAAGGTCTGACCCATTCAAATGCACCCGCAGATGCGGTTGTAGGATACATTTTAATTCAGGATCACACCCGCAGATGCGGGACAAATGCAAAAGGAGATTTTTATTATGCGTATTGGTACTAACGAGCTGCTTATCATTCTGGTCGTTGTTCTGCTGATCTTTGGACCCAAGAACCTGCCGAAGCTGGGCAAGATGTTTGGCAAGACCATGAGCAACTTCAAGAAGGGCATGGACGAGACCGAGGATGACGACGATTCTTCCGACAAGAAGGAAGAGAAGAAAGACGAGAAGAAGGACGACGAGGAGTAACTGTGGCTACAAACGTTAAGCGCAAAAAGAAAGCCGAAGTCATGTCGGATGACGGCAGCATGACGCTGACCGGCCATCTGAAGGAACTGCGGAACAGGCTGATCATCTGCGCGGTGGTGTTTGTTGTCGCCGTGGTCGTCACCTTGACTCGTGCTGACTGGTTCATCGATCTGCTGACTGATATGGGACAGGGTTATTATACCTTTGTCTCCATCGCCCCGCAGGAAAAACTGATGCAGTATTTCCGGGTCTCCCTGCTGGCATCTTTTGTCGTTACGGTGCCGGTAGCCCTGTATCAGATCTATGCCTTCGCAAAGCCCGGCCTGAAAAAGAGTGAGACCTTCTTTTTAAAGCTGGTCATCCTGCTGGGCCTTGCACTGTTCTGTATCGGCGTGCTCTTCGCCTACAAGCTGATGATGCCTTTTATGCTCCGGTTCCTGAGCACCGGCATTGAGGGCGCAGAGTACATCCAGACCACCACCAGTATCGAGAGCTACGTCAACCTCTGTCTGACCATGTTCACGATCTTCGGCTGTGTGTTTGAGATGCCTTTGATCACCATCATTCTGTCCAAGATGGGCATCATCTACCCCGAACTGTTGAAGAAAGGCCGGGGCATTGCCATCGTCCTGATCTTCTTCATTGCCGCCGTGGTCACCCCGCCCGACATCGTGTCTCAGTGCATGGTGGCAGGCCCCATGGTGCTGCTGTACTTTGTCAGCACCTTCCTGAGCGGCATCTTCTACAAGCCTCGCTCTGCAGATGACGACGAAGAAGAGGAAGAAGAAGACGACTCCGATGAGGAGTAAGCTCTTTTCTCTGTTCTGACGGTTTTCGGCTCCCCCGTAAGGGGGAGTCTTTTTTGTGCGCAGCTGCCAAAAACAGGTGCAGATTTTCGTTCTTTTGCATAAATCCGCTTGTATCCTCTGCTCTTTTGCGCCGGAGTATGTTATACTGTTGTCAAAGCAAAACCGGCGGAGATCCGCCGCGAAGAAGGGGTAAATGAATATGAAACAGTATGCATTCGGCGTCGATCTGGGCGGCACCACCGCAAAGATCGGCCTGTTCACCACCACCGGCGATCTGCTGGAAAAATGGGAAGTCCCCACCGATACCTCCAACGCCGGTGAGCATATCATGGAGAACCTCGCCGCCGCCGTCAAGGCCAAGATGACCGAAAAGGGCTTTACCAACGATGACGTGGAAGGCGTGGGCGTCGGCGTGCCCGGCCCTGTGCTGAATTCCAGCATCGTTCCCATCATCTGCGCCAACCTCGGCGGCTGGGGCAAGCACAACGTCTCGGAGGAGATGGGTGCCATGCTGGACGGCATGAAAGTTCTGGTGGGCAACGATGCCAACGTAGCGGCTCTGGGCGAGATCTGGATGGGTGCCGCCAAGGGCTGCCGCAATGCCGTCATGGTCACGCTGGGCACCGGCGTGGGCGGCGGTGTCATCGTCAACGGCAAGGTCATTGACGGCGTGCACGGCGCAGGCGGCGAGATTGGCCACATCACCGTCAACCGCCATGAGACAGCCACCTGCGGCTGCGGCAAGCACGGCTGTCTGGAGCAGTATTCCAGTGCCACCGGTGTGGTCCGCTGCATGAAGAAGCTGCTGGATGAGAACCCCGACACCCCCTGCACTCTGCGGGGCACCGACTTTGCCGCCAAGGACGTTTTTGATGCTGCCCGCAAGGGCGACGCACTGGCCGCTCAGGAAGTGACCGAAATGGCTGATATTCTGGGCATGGCTCTGGCCAGCATTGCCGCCACCACTGACCCCGAGATGTTCATGATCGGAGGCGGCGTAGCCCGGGCCGGCGATGTCCTCTTTGCCCCCCTGAACGAGTCCTACCGCAAGTATGCCTTCCGCTCCTGCCGTGAGACCCCCATCAAGCAGGCGACCCTTGGCAACGATGCCGGTATGTACGGTGCCGTGCGTCTGATCGTGGGAGAGTAAGTCTCCAATTTTCCACAAACAAAAGCGAAGCCGTTGAAAACTCAGCGGCTTCGCTTTTTTGCAATATTCGGTTTTACAGGGTATCTTCGCCGGGAAGCTGATTCCACAGGCGGTAATACACCCCCTGCTTTGCCAGCAGCTCGTCGTGGGTGCCCGATTCCACAATACCCTCCGAGCCGAGGACGAGGATGCGGTCATAGTTCTTGATGGTGGTCAGGCGGTGGGCAATGGTCAGGGTGGTGCGGCCATGGGCCAGCTTTTCCAGACTCTGCCCCACCAGAATTTCGCTCTCATTGTCCAGCGCACTGGTGGCTTCGTCCAGGATCAGGATGGGAGGATTCTTCAGGAACACCCGGGCGATGGCGATGCGTTGCTTCTGTCCGCCCGAGAGCTTGACCCCCCGCTCGCCCACATAGGTATCAAAGCCGTTCCTGAGGGCCAGAATGAACCGTTCTGCGCCCGCCAGACGGGCTGCTTCGATGATCTCTTCCCGAGTGGCTCCGGGCTTGCCGTAGGCGATGTTCTCCGCCACCGTGCCGCTGAACAGATACACGTCCTGCTGCACGATGCCGATCTCATGGCGGAGGCTCTTCAGGGTGACGTGCTGGATATCCTGCCCATCCACCAGAATCTTTCCGCTGGTCACATCGTAGAACCGGGGGATCAGGCTGCACAGGGTAGTCTTGCCGCCGCCGGAGGGGCCCACGAGGGCCAGCCGCTCCCCGGCCTTGATGTCAAGGCTGACGTGGTGGAGCACCTTGTTGTGGTCGTCCGGGTACTCGAAGCTGACATCCTCGAACCGGATGGCACCGGGGCCGGGCCGGAGAGCTTCAGCATCCGGAGCATCATGGATGGCGATGGGGGTGTCCATGATCTCGGCAAAGCGTTCGATGCCGGTCATACCCCGCTGGAACTGCTCAGCAAACTCCACGATGCGGCGGATGGTGGCAATCAGCGTGGTGACGTACAGGATATAGGCCACCAGATCGCCGGCACTGATCTTGCCGTACACCAGCGAAAGACCGCCCGCCAGAATGACTACCAGATACATCAGACCGTCAAACAGCCGGGTGGAGGTGTTGAAGGCCGCCATGGCATAGTAGCCAAGAGTCTTGATCTTTTCAAACTCCCGGTTGCCTTGCTCAAATTTTTCCCGCTCCTGATCTTCGGCCGCAAAAGCCTTGACTACCCCCTGCCCCAGCAGGCTGTCCTCAATGGTAGCGTTCAGCTCACCGATCTGGACACGCTGCTGCCGGAATCGGGCCCGGAGCTTCTGGTTCAGCTTGACCGACACCACACCCATCAAGGGCACGCAGGCAAACACCGCCAATGTCAAGGGCACACTGGCCTGACAAAGGATGATGAAAGATGCCAGAATCTTAATGCCCGCAATGAAGAACTCCTCCGGGCAGTGGTGGGCAAACTCGGTCACATCAAACAGGTCGTTGGTGATGCGGCCCATGATGGTGCCCACTTTAGTATTATTGTAATAGGTGTGATCCAGCTGAAGCAGATGGTCAAAGGCGTCCTTCCGCATATCGGTCTCGATGTGCACGCCCATGATATGGCCGATGCCGGACATAAAATACTGCGCTGCGCCGTCAATGATCCGGAGGATAAAATAGATCGCCGCCAGCTTGAGGACGACGCCCGCCGTCAGGGTGATGCCCACGCCCATGGCAGAGTTTGTAATGGTGCTCATGATCCTGGGCAGGACGATATCGCAAAGGGTGGTCAACGCTGCACAGAACAGGTCCAGAAACAGGGTCTTTTTATACTTTGCCAGATAGGGCAGAAACCGCCGGATCAGTGCGCCGCTGCTGGTGTGGCGGGCCGCCGGGTCATTGACTTTTTGTGTCGGCATGATTACTCCTTATTTTTTCCATAATCCCGTTCGCCGTAGATGGCGGTGCCGATCCGGACGAGGGTGGCTCCCTCCCGGATGGCGTTCTCGAAATCGCCGCTCATTCCCATGGAAAGGGTCTCCATGGACACATTGGCATAGCCCCGCTCTCCGGCCTGCACAAAGAGCTTGTGCACTGCTGCAAGGTAGGCCCGGTTCTGGGCGTCGTCATCGTTCACCGGGGGAATGGCCATAAGGCCCTTGACCCGGATGTGCTCCTGCGCCGCCGCCGCATCCAGCAGCGGCCAGAGCTGCTGGGGCGAGACGCCGGATTTGCTCTCTTCCCCGCCGATGTTCACTTCCAGCAGGATGTTCTGAACGATGCCTGCCTTAGCGGCTTCCTTCTCGATGGCGGCAAGCAGATGCTCGCTGTCCACGCTCTGGATCAGGCTGGCCCGGCCCAGAACCTTTTTGATCTTATTGGTCTGCAGGTGCCCGATGAAGTGGCTGGGCTTGCCGCAGTAGGCCCCGGCATCAAAGTTTGCGCAAAGCTCCTGCACATGGTTCTCGCCAAATACATCAATGGGCAACGCTGCACTGGCCGCAACGGTCTGGGCCGTGCGGGTCTTGCAGGCGGCACAGAGCTGCACTTCGGCGGGGTCCCGGCCCGCTTCCCGGGCTGCAGCTGCCATCTTTTCCCGAATCTCTTCTACAGCCTGCCGCATTTCTTCCTGTGTCTTTTCTGCCATCCTGCTCAATCCTCCTCGGTATATTTTGCACGCTCACCGCCGATCAGTTTGGGACGGGTGCGGGCGCAGAGAATATTTGCTTCGCCGATCCTGTTCAGGCTCAGCCGCACCGGCACCGCTACCCGGCGCAGGTGCATCCCGATGAGGGTGCCGCCGATGTCAATGCCCGCATGGGCCCGAATTTCTTCCACAGCAATGGGGTCCTCAAAGTTCTTCCAGCAGGTGGTGGCCCAGCTTCCGCCTGCATGGGGTCGGGGCACCACGCAGACTTCCTCCCAGCCGTAGGCCCGGGCGGCTTCCCGCTCGATGATGATGGCACGGTTCAGATGCTCACAGCACTGTGCCGCCAGCCAGATGCCCTGCTGCGCCAGCACCGGGGCAATGCCCGCATAGACGGCCTGTGCCGCCTCAAGGCTGCTGTCCTTGCCGATGTGCCCGCCCACGATCTCGCTGGACGAACAGCCCACCACAAAAACATCGCCTTTGTGCAGTTTTGCCTCAGCCAGCAGCTCCGTCACGGCCCGCCGTGCCTGCTGCTCGATCTCATTCCGGAATTCTTCTGTCATGTCAAACACCCCTTTTTCCCATGCTTGTGTTTTATCGGTCAGACCCGGGCCAGACGCAGCTGCGCCGTCTCCGGCCCGCTCAGATACACTTTGCTGCCTGCCGGGCAGACTGCTGCCGTGCTCCCCAGCTTTTCGCCGCTGAACGCTCCCAGCAGTGCACCATCCGGGCTGTACCTCTGTACGGCACAGTCCCCGGCAGAAAGGCGGAACAGCCCTTCCTGCATATTCTGGCTCAGCCGGAGAGCCGCCCCCCGCAGCAGGGTGCCGTCGGCATGGTCTTCCAGCCAGCTGCACCGGGCCCAGCGGAAGCCGATGTACACCTCGCCTTCCTCGTCCACGGCCAACGCCCCGGGATAGCCCGACAAGGCCTTTGCGAAGACCCCGCAGTTCTTGCCGCCCGCCGTCAGTTCCCGGCTGTCCGGCGAGACTGCCCAGACACAGCGGCTGCCGAGGTCGGAGATGTACAGGATCTCCCCCGCCGGCGAGAGGGCCAGCCCGGCCGCTCCCGCCACGCCGCCCATTACCCGCTCCACCGAGCGGGCTGCGGGGTCATAGACATAGATGCTTCCAGTGGCCGTGTGAGCCAGCAGCTCGGTGCGGAGAGCCGCTTCCAGCCCGTTCTTTGCGCTGGTCTGGGCGGATTCGGCAAAATAGACCCGGTCATCGGGGCCCACGGACACAGCCGAAAGGCTGGTCAGAGCCCGTCCGTCGATCTGCGTCACCACCTGTTCCAGTGTGGCCCCCCAGCCGTCATGACCGGCCCGGCAGAGAGCACCGCCCTCCGCCGTCAGCACCGTGAGCCAAAGGTCTCCTTCCGAGTCAAAGTCAAAACCGGTGATCTCTCCCTCGGCGGTCAGCAGCACATTCAGGCCGCTGCCATCCTCCCGCATCCGGAGCAGTGCGCTCTCGGTTTTCTTTTTGTTCCCCGCCGCCCGGGCCGACAGGTAAAGCCAGTCCTCTTTCCGGCGGATACAGGTCACATTCTCATAGCCGGAAAGGGCCAGACCCTCTTCGGTGGGTTCTCCGGCCTGCACGGCGGCGGGAGTTTCCGGGGCGGTGTACACCCGGGGTGCGGCCTCGATGGGCCGGAAGAACAGCGCATACACCAGCCCGATGAGGGCTGCTCCGGCAAAGATACGGCCCGTCACCTGAAAGCGGTGGAGCAGGTACTCCCGCTCTGCAATGGCCTGCGCCTGCATCTGGGCTTTCCGGCGGGAAGCAGCAGCACTGGTGCGCTGGGCCCGGCGCATCCATCGGTCCACCCAGAGAGCGATATTAGGCCCTACCGTCACCGATGCAATGAGCAGAATAAGAAAAAATTCAACAAGTCCGATCCGCATGAGCAAAATTCCTTTGTTGTGATAAAAATCAGAGCTTCCATTGATTTTGTAGTATAGCACACTTCTAAGGAATCCTGCAAGCTTGGCAGGCCGGGAACCGCCACGCCTCCCTGCCTGCACTCTGCATTGTTTCTTTGCCGGAATCTGTGGTATACTATGGGGGAATCCTTTTTTCCAAAGGATTCACTTAAAATTCACAGAAATTTCCAATTGTATGGTTAAGATATGCTTGAGAAACTGAGTTCTTACGCAAGGAGGGCGGCCTTATGGCAAAAATTCTGATCGTTGACGATGAGCCCCGGATCCGGGAATTGATCCGGGAGCATTTACAATATGCAGGCTTTGTATGTGAAGAGGCCGGTGACGGCTCCGCAGCCCTTTCGCTGCTGAGCGGCGGCGGCTATGATCTGGTGATCCTTGACGTCATGATGCCCTTTATGGACGGCATGACCTGCCTGCGGGAGATGCGCTCCCGCCACATCACCACCCCGGTGATCATCCTGACAGCCCGAGGCGAGGAGTACGATAAGCTGGCGGGCCTTGAGGGCGGTGCCGACGACTATGTGGTCAAGCCCTTCTCTCCCCGGGAGCTGGTGGCCCGGGTGCGTGCCGTGCTCAACCGCACCATGCCCCGCACCGAGAACGCCACCGGGGCCATGGTGTTCGGCGAGCTGACCATCGATACGGCCAGCCACACCGTGCGGGTCAGCGGCGAGGAAGTCAGCCTGACACCCAAGGAGTTTGACCTGCTGGTCTTTCTGGCTTCCAACAAGGGCATTGCCCTCAGCCGGGAAAAGATCCTGCAAAAAGTGTGGAACTACGACTATTTTGGCGAGGACCGCACGGTGGACACCCATGTAAAGATGCTGCGGGGCCATCTGGGCAAATGCCGCAGCTATATTGCAACTGTGTGGGGCATCGGCTACAAGTTCGATCCCGACGCAGCACAGTAAACGGAGGCGGTGCGCCTCATGCGGCAGCCAAAAAAGACCCGCCGGGCCATCGGCATCCGGGGACAGCTGATGTGGTTTCTCTGCTTCATCTGCCTGCTTCTGCTGGGGCTGTTCTGGTTTTTGAGCACCCAGCTGCTGGAGCCGCTGTACATCAAACATATCCAGCGGCAGTTGACTACGGAGGCCGAGTGGATCGTCAGTGAGATGGACAACGCCATTGCCAATGGCGACACCCTGTCCTATTGGGCCTTTGGGGGCGTCAAGGTCACCGACGACCAGTTCTTCAACCAGCTTTCCAACAAGCTGTACGAAAACAACACCCTCAGCAGCTTCTGCGTGGATATCTCCGATTCCACCCTTCGCACCATCAAAAAATTTGAGAATCTGACCTTCTGCAACCTCCACGAGACGGCCCTGCCCGACCCGGAGGACGAGGATGTAAAATACTACACCGCCCGCACCATCCGGCAGTACTGCCGCCAGACCGGCGGCTTTGTGCAGACCCTTGACCCGCCCACTCCCTCCGGCTCAAAACAGCTGGTGGTGGGCCGGATGACCGCCGATGGGGCCTATACCGTACTGGTTACCACCAGCCTGATGCACGTCTCGGAGGCCGGCGAGGTCATGAGCACCGTGCTGCCGCTGGCGGCGGCGTTGATCTTTGCCTTCTCCATGTCGGCGGCGTGGCTGTTCAGCGAGTGGTTCACCAAGCCCCTGCGGCAGCTCTCGGGAGCCGCCCGGCAGGTGGCGCAGGGCGATTACGCCGTCCACGTTGAGACCAACCGCAGCGACGAGCTGGGCACTCTGGCGCAGGACTTCAACCACATGGCACAGGAGGTGCAGCACGCCGCCCAGATGCAGCGTGACCTGCTGGCCAACGTCTCCCACGACCTGCGCACCCCCCTGACCCTCATCAAGGGCTACGCCGAGACGGTGCGGGATATCACCGGTGATGACAAGGTCCACCGGGACGAGCAGATGAACATCATCGTGGACGAGGCCGACCGGCTGACCGCCCTTGTTTCCAGCGTCATGGAACTGAGCAAGGTGACCAGCGGTGCCGAGAAATGTGAGCGGGTCCACTTTGACATGGGCCAGCTCTGCGACGAAGTCAGCGAGCGTTATGAGGCCCTCTGCGCCCAGAACGGCTGGGAGCTGCGGCTGGAAATTCCTGACGAGGAGCTTCCGGTCTACGCCGACCCCAACATGATGCAGCGGGCCCTTCACAACCTGCTGGGCAACGCCATGCATCACATCGGCGAGGATGGGCTGTTTTTCCTGCGGGCCTTCCGCTGTGACGAGGGCATCCGGGTGGAGGTGGCCGACCACGGCCCCGGCATTGCCGCCGAGGACCTGCCCTATATCTTTGACCGGTACTACCGCTCCCGCTCCGATGCCGGCAAACAGGGCACCGGCCTTGGGCTGTCCATCACCAAGGCCATCTTCCAGCAGCACGGGTTCCGCTTTGGTGTCCAGAGCACCCTTGGTCAGGGCACGACCTTCTGGTTTATCATGACTGAGGATGACGGAAAGAAATCCAGCTGAAAGCAGCTTATTATCGTTAAAATTGGATTGTTTCTTGACAAAATCCGCCGCATATACTATAATCAAAATACAAAGAGCACTGTGCCTGCAAACGGCTCAGCCTCTTACCCTAAATGTCAAAAAAGATTTGACTGCTTAGTTTGTGAGACTGTGGGCGGTCATTTCTTTTTTCCATTTTTATCCTGACGATCTGCGATTTTCCAAGCGATATCAAAGGCAACACCCGCTCCTCTGACGAATGTCAAGGGAGCGGGTGTTGTTGTAAAATGTCATTTTTTATGATAAACTAAAAATGCCGCCAATGGCGGCAGGTGCTGGCCACAAAGGCAGGCGGCGTCCCTTACCGGCTACAAAGTACCCGGATGGGGCGAATTTGATCTTGATCGTTTGCTCCCCGGATGCTCACGAGCGGAAAGGGGGTGACGATTCATGACGTTTGAAGAAGTTGCGATCCTGCTCACGCTTCTCGGCGGAGCAATTTATGTGACCTTTCAGATTACATGGACTGTTTCTCATGACTCTCGCAGTCAGGATGAACGCAAGAAAAAATGACCGCCTCGAACGTCCAACCCGAGCGGTCATTTTCCTTGCGAATTTGATTCTTGGTAAGGGCTAAGCCGTTTGCGGGCCAGCACTTTTTCTATGCTCATTATATCCGCTCCTCTGACGAATGTCAAGGGAGCGGTTTTTTGTTTGTGGGAGTCGGTATTTCTTACGCTATATTCTTCTTTTTCAGCGTGCTTGCCCTCTCAGTCACGGCAACGCCGTGACTGAGAGGGCTATTCATTATTTTCCACAGTTATTTTCTTTCATTTTTGTCATTCTCACAAAAAGCGGTCAGCCCTCTTGACAACCATCATGGGGGGGGGGGTATAATTTTAA
>CALDNF010000024.1 GCA_937917475.1 uncultured Faecalibacterium sp. | reverse complement strand
AAGTCATTCTTTCGTGTCTCGCTTGGTGCTCGAGTATAATACCACATCCTGCCCCATTTGGCAAGCCTTTTTTGCAACTTTTTTCGGCCTTTTTTGCCTTTTGTATACATCAGACAGTTTTTGCGCCTCATGGAACGAGTTTTTGGCACTATCTACCTTATATAAATAGGGTACCCCGGAAAGTCTGTTTTTCCCGGGGTACCACATTCAGTTTTTCTCTTCTTTTTTCATCTGCCGCAAAGTCAGTCCCACTGCCACAGCCAGGAAGGGCAGCATCGAGATCAAACCGACCGGCATCGGGCCCAGAATCGTGTAGTAGGTATCCGCCGGGTTTATCAGGAGGACCGGCACACCGCCCGCTGCGTTGACGGCACCATGTGCAATAGCCGGCACCCAGATGCAGTTTGTTTTCTCATAGAGCCAGTCCAGCAGAGTGTTCATTGCAAAGCAGAAGATGCAGAACGTCACCAGCCCCAGCCACGGAGCTCCAAAATAGTTTGTGCCATACTCGTAGCCGGCCAGAAGCATCAGCGGCCAATGCCAGATGCCCCAGAGGATGCCGCCCAGCAGCCGTCCGCTCAGAAGACCGAACCGTTCTTTCAGCCGGGGCATCAGATAGCCACGCCAGCCTGCTTCCTCGCCCACTGCCGGGAGCATATTGACCAGCGGCGCATAGGTCAGCACCTGAATCACCGCAGAGAGCAGATAGTTCATCGGGGTGATTCCCAGCTCAGACCGGAGGTTCTCCAGTGTCCACTCGCCGCCCATCGCAGCCAGCAGATAGCTGCCTGTGGTATCCAGCCGGGAAGGAAACACCGCAAAATAGAGCAGTGCCCCCAGCAAGGTGAGCACCGCCGGGCCAAACCATGCTGCCAGCAGATATCGGCCATTTCCTTTCAGGCGGGGTTTCCAGCCAACACCTGTGGGCTGATGGAGTGCGACCTTCTGAGCGATCAGCACAGCGATCAGAGGGCAGAACATCGTTGTTATCAGCGCAAGTTGATAGACTCCCGCATTTCCCTGCTGAAGCAGCATCATACAGCCGCCCACCTGACACAGCCATGCCAGCCCGAAAGCAAACAGGAAATACAGGCCCATACCTTTTTTCTCGTCCTTCGTCATACAAACTTCACCGCCGTTCCATAAGCGATCACTTCGGCTGCGCCCTGCATCACGCTGGCAGAGGCATAGCGCATCCCTACCACGGCATCGGCCCCCAGAGCCTCCGCATCCTTCACCATCCGTCCGGTAGCGATCTGACGGGCCTCTGTGAGCATTTCAGCGTAATCCTTGACCTCGCCGCCCACAAGGGTGCGGAAGCCCGCCATCAGGTCGTGGCCCAGATTGCGGCTCTGAACGGTGCTGCCCCGCACCACACCCAAAGCTTCCAGCTTCTTGCCGGGGACTTCATCAATAGTTACGATAAGCATCTTCTTCTCCCTTTCTGATCTCCTCGATCCGGTCGATCAAAACCTTCAGCGTGCCAATGACACACCCCACCGGAATGGCAAACATCACGATGAGGATGGGCAGCGGCGGCGTATCCTGCGGGTCCGTACAGATTGCCCATGCCATAATGCCCATAACGAATACCATCAGAGCCGTAAACAATGCTGCTCCCACCAAAGCCCCTTTGATCCGTTCCGCTCTGCGGTCTGTGCGTTCAATGTCCACAAATGTTACCCCCTGTTCTTCTCGTGCGGTCAGGCGCGCAAGCGTCTTTTCCACATCCAGTTCTCCGAGGCTTCCGGGCTCCTTTTGCAGCAGCTCACAGAAGTTTACTGCCTCATCCAGATTGGTGCGGCGGGTATGCAGCCGTTCCAGCTGGCGGGACATTCCCTCGGCAAGGGTGCACTCCCCCTCCAGCATCTGCCGGATCTCAGCCAGCGGCACGTCCAGTTTCCGCAGCAGCTTGATCCGGCGCAAACGCTCCACATCCGCCTCTGAGTAGTTGCGGTAGCCATTGCCCGGCTCCCGATGAGGCGAGATAAGCCCCTCCTCCTCATAAAAGCGGATATTCTTTTTGGTCACGCCCACGGCGGCTTCTACTTCGTTAATCTTCATGGTCTCGGCTGCCTCCTTACGTCCCTACTTTACACCTTCCAGAAAGGGGAAGGTCAAGCCTTTTTTATAATTTACAAAAAATGCCTTTCTCCGGCTGAGAGAAAGGCAGCTGCAATGATTCAAAAATAGCATTTGATCTGGAAACGGTCGGCGTTGTCCTGCTTTTTTTCCACCACGATATGCTCATGGTTGAAATCAAAGTGGACCGGGGTGCACAGGTCCGTGTTGCGGGTCAGGCGGAGAAGCTCCTGCACCCTCTTTTTCTCCTCCGGCACATAGAACAGGTAGCTGACGCCCTCTTTCCTGGCACGGCCGGTGCGGCCGATCCGGTGGGTGTAATGTTCATTGTCACCGGGCACATCATAGTTGATGACGGCATCCACATCCGAAACATCAATGCCCCGGGCCGCTACATCGGTGGCAACAAGGATGGCCAGCTTGCCGTCCCGGAAATTCTGCATGATCTGGTTGCGCTCCTTCTGGGAGAGGTCACCATGGAGGCAGTCTACTGAAAAGCCCAGCCGGGCCAGCTGATTTGCCAGAGTTGCCGTGTTGAATTTGGTATCACAGAAGACCATCACCCGCTTATAGCCTTCCCCGATGATGATCTGGGCAAGGTCGGACAGCTTGTTCCGGCCTGAAGTCTCCAGCATATACTGCGTGATCTTGGGCTGGCTCTCTTCCTTGGGCTGAACGGTGATCTCCTCAGCGTTGTTCTGATAGAGCCAGCCGATGTCCATGACCTCCCGGCTGATGGTAGCGGAGAACATGGAGAGCGACTTGCGGGCTTTCATCAATTCAATGATATGCCGCACATCCTTGTAAAAGCCCATATTCAGCATCTCGTCGGCCTCATCCAGAACGATCTGGGTCACATGGGTCAGGTCAATGCTGTGGTGCTTGTAGTGATCCATCAGGCGGCCCGGAGTTGCTACCACGATCTGACAGCCCTCCGCCAGACGGCGGGCCTGCTTTTCCATATTGGCTCCGCCGTAAACACAGGCCACCTGCACCTCCGGCATGAAATAAGTCAGCTCGCTCAGTTCCTCGGCGATCTGCTGGGCCAGTTCCCGGGTGGGAGCCATGATCACGGCCTGCGGCACCTTTCGGGATGGGTCAATGTGCTCCGCCACCGGGATGCCGAAGGCGCAGGTCTTTCCGGTACCGGTGGGAGCTTTGGCAATGACGTCCCGGCCTGCCAGCATCACCGGGATGGTCTTTTCCTGGATCTCTGTCATCTCGGCAAAGCCCATCCGTTCCACAGCTTTGTGGATGGCCTCGCTGCACTGTAATTCACTGTATAACATTCTCTCTTCTCCGATCTTTATTTTGGCCGGAAACCGCCGGTTTTTTCTGATTTTCTTCTAGTATAGCATGAAACCCGCCCTTTGTCAGCAAAAAAGAGCCGCATCCCGGCAACAATGCGGGATACGGCTCTCAGTTTCCGTTCAGATCGGGGTTTGATCAGGCGGTCTCTTCAACGCTCTGGTTGGCAGCACGGCCAGCCTCGAGCTTCTGCTTGAAACGGCCACTGGCCTTGAAGCCGGGGATGGAGGTAGACTCCAAACGGCTGGAGACCTTGGTCTTGGGGTTGGTGTAAGCCTTCGGCTTGCGGGGGCGCATCTCAAAACGGCCAAAGCCGGCAATGGTCACCTTTTCATCTGCACGCAGGCAGTCAGCGATCTGATCAAACAAAGCGTCCATCGTGGTCTCAACCTGAGCTTCGGTAAAGCCGGTCTTGCGTGCCACGGTCTCAATCATCTGGGAACGAGTCATGTATCGATATCCTCCTGGAACGTCCAAAAGTAACGTCTTTTGGCAAATTTTGCGTTGTTGAGTATAGCAAATGCGGGCTCTCTTTACGAGACATTGCGCACGAAACTGTATTTATTGCGCACGAGTCCGCAAGTTGCTTCTCAATTTTTATGATACAGCGTTGCAATGTCCACCAGCGGGATATTCTCCATGCTGTGATCGCTGCGCAGGCAGTTGACCAGCGCATTTGCAGTATCCACTGCGGTGATGCAGGGGATGCTCAGCTCCACGGCCTTGCGGCGCAGACGGACCGAATCCCGCTTGGGGTCACGGCCCTTGGCACTGGTGGAGAAGACATAATCCACCAGACCGCTCTGGAGCAGGTCCACGATGTTGGGGCTTTCGCCGGACATATTGCGGACCTCGTTGCAGGGCACCATGTGCTTGTTGAGCCATGCACAGGTACCGGAGGTGCCGTAAAGCTTGTAGCCCATGCTCTTGAGCTTCCATGCAATGTCCACGAACTCGGGCTTATCGCTGTCCTTCACGGTGAAGATGCAGCAGGAAGCCGGGCCGGGGGTCTTGAAGGTATAGCCTGCACCAATGAGGCCCTTGAGCAGGGCATCGTGGAAGTTGGGCGCAATGCCCAGCACCTCGCCGGTGGACTTCATCTCCGGGCCAAACTGAGTATCCACGCCGTGCAGCTTCTCAAAGCTGAACACAGGCACCTTGACCGCCACATAGGGAGCGTTGGGGTGCAGGCCGGTGCCGTAGCCCATATCGGTGAGCTTTTCGCCCAGACAGCAGCGGACGGCCAGATCCACCATGGGCACACCGGTGACCTTGGAGATATAAGGCACGGTACGGGAAGAACGGGGGTTGACCTCAATGACATAGACCTTGCCGTTGGAGACCGCATACTGGACGTTGACCAGACCGGTGACATGGAGTTCCCGGGCAAAGCGGCCGGTATAATCTACCATGGTATCGATCTCGGCCTGGGTCAGATGCTGGGCCGGGTAGACGCAGATGGAGTCGCCAGAGTGGACACCGGTCCGCTCCACCTGCTCCATGATGCCGGGGATCAGGAAGTTCTCACCATCGCAGATGGCATCCACTTCGCACTCAGTGCCCATGATGTACTTATCCAGCAGCACCGGGTGGTCCATATCGACGTGCTCGGTAATGACGCCCATGTACTCGATGACATCCGCTTTCGTATAGGCTACGATCATATTCTGACCGCCCAGAACATAGGAAGGACGCATCAGGACCGGCAGACCGATCTCATCCGCAGCAGCAAGGGCCTCGTCCAGATTAAAGACGGTGCGGCCGGGTGCACGGGGGATGCGGCAGCGTTCCAGCAGCTCATCGAACCGCTCACGGTCCTCTGCCTCGTCGATGGCATCTGCCGGGGTGCCCAGAATGGGCAGGCCGATCTCATCCATATGCTTTGCCAGCTTGATGGCCGTCTGACCGCCAAACTGGACCACACAGGCATCGGGCTTTTCGGTGGCAATGATATTGTCCACACTCTCAGGATTCAGAGGATCAAAGTACAGACGGTCGCCGGTGTCGAAGTCGGTGGAGACGGTCTCGGGGTTGTTGTTGACCAGAATGGCCTCGCAGCCATGCTTCTTGAGGGTCCAGACGCAGTGGACAGAGCAGTAGTCGAACTCGATGCCCTGACCGATGCGGATGGGGCCGGAACCAAAGACCAGCACCTTTTTCTTTCTGGGCTCGCCGGTTTCCGCCGCCTTGGCTTCCTTCTCGGCGATGAACTCAGCGGCTTCGTTGTCGCCGTCGTAGGTAGAGTAGAAGTAGGGAGTATTGGCCGAGAACTCGGCGGCACAGGTATCGACCATCTTGAAGCCTGCACGGTAGTTTTCCACCGGCAGCTGCTCCACTTCGGCCAGACGCTTGATGGTCTTATCCTGAAAGCCGTACTTCTTGGCTTCCTTGTACTGGGCCTCAGAGAGGGTGCCGTGGCACTTCTTCAGGCCGTTTTCGAGGTTTGCCAGATGCTGCATCTTATCCAGGAACCACCAGTCGATCTTGGTGATCTTATAGATGGTCTCATGGTCGATGCCCCGCTTGAGGGCCTCGTAGACGCAGAACACACGCTCTGCATCCTGCACATACATATGCTCGATGATCTCTTCATCGCTCAGCTCTTCAAAAGGCTTGTGGGTCAGGGTATCCATACCCAGCTCGATGGAAGAGACGGCCTTCATCATAGCAGCCTCAAAGCTGTTGCCGATGCTCATGACCTCGCCGGTGGCCATCATCTGGGTGCCCAGAGACTTATCGGCATAGACGAACTTATCAAAGGGCCACTTCGGGTACTTGACCACGATGTAGTCCAGTGCCGGCTCAAAGCAGGCGCAGGTCTTGCCGGTGACGTCGTTGGTGATCTCGTCCAGCGTGTAGCCGATGGCGATCTTGGTCGCCACCTTGGCGATGGGATAGCCGGTGGCCTTGGAAGCCA
>CALDNF010000023.1 GCA_937917475.1 uncultured Faecalibacterium sp. | reverse complement strand
CTCATAGCTGGGCTGCAGGGGCACGCCGTCCTTCCAGTCGCCCTTGGAGTGGTCGGTCTCGTCCTTCCACAGGTGGTAGGGCTCGATGCCCAGCAGCACATCTACATAGGGCAGGCACTGGGTGCAGAAGTCCCGGGCTTCTTCCCAGGTCCACAGGGTGCTGCGGAAGTTGCCGTCAAAGCTGACGGTCAGGCCCTTTTTCTTGGCGACCTTGAGCATCTCGAGGATGAGGCAGCGGCAGTTGGGGCCCAGAGCCGGGGTGATGCCGCTGAGGTGGAGCCAGTCAAAGCCCTCCAGCAGCTCATCCAGATCCACCTGAGAAAAATCATACTCGGTGATGGCACTGTGCTTGCGGTCATAGATGACCTTGGAGGGCCGGATGCCGTAGCCGGTCTCCAGATAATAAGTACCCAGCCGGTTGGAGGGGGTCTCGTCCGGCTCGGTCAGGATCATGGGGGTGCAGTGTACGTCGTTGGAGCGGAGCCAGCGCACTGCGCTCTTGCCCAGACTGTTGTTGGGCACTACGCTGAAAAAGGTGCTGTCCACGCCAAGGTTTGCCAGAGCCAGCGCAATGTTTGCTTCACTGCCGCCGTAGCTGGCCTCAAAACCGGAAGCCATCCGGATCTTTTCGTAGTTCGGCGGGGTCAGGCGGAGCATGATCTCGCCGCAGGTGATAAATTTCTGCCCGGGGTTGTCGCTGCCCAGAATGGGATTGAAGTGTTCCATAACGATCCTCCTAAAGACGGTTCGGAATCCTGTGCACGGTACCATTTGCAGAGGGCCGGTTCACGGTCGGCTCTCTGAGCGCACATTGTTGTATCCATTATAGTGCTTTTCTGGAAGGAATTCAAGGGATTGCCCATGGTGCAGAGAGAAAATAAAGCCCAAATTTTGTGCAGGGTGTCTAAATCGGCAGGAATATGCGGCGGGATCAGATCCCGGTCAGGTCAAAGCTTGGGGTGTATTCTTCTTTTGCACTGCTTTTTTGCTGCATATATCCGGTGGAAAGCCCCTTATCCATGGCGTAATTGACCACCCGGCGGTACTCATAGGTGGTGATCCGCCGTCCGATGCCGTGTTCTGCTGCTTTGTAGAAAGGGGTGTACTGACTCATGACGCTGGGCAGAAAACAGCCCGGGTCCGCCTGATTCCATGCGGCCATCTGGTCCAGCACGGCAAAGCTGTCGTCGATGTGGCCGGGCAGGGCCAGATGACGGAGGATGACGCCCCGCTGCAAAATGCCCTCTTCATCCAACACCGGGTGCCCGGCCTGCGCCATCATGGCTTCGATGGCGGGCCTGGCCTGCGCAAAGTAATCCGGAGCCGAAGAAAGCTCCCCGGAAAGGGCGGGGGAGACATATTTCAGGTCGGCGAGCCAGATGTCAATGTACCCTTCCCATGCCTTGATGCTTTCTACCGTTTCGTAGCCGCCGGTGTTGCAGACGATGGGCAGGTGCAGCCCTCCGGCCCGGGCAGCATCCAGAGCAGCAATGATCCAGGGCCGCCACTGCCCGGGGGTGACAAGGTTGATGTTGTGGGCACCCTGCCGCTGCAAATCAAGAAAGATCCCGGCGAGGTGTTCCGGAGTGATCTCTTTGCCCAGCCCCTCGGCACTGATGGGATAATTCTGGCAGAAACAGCATTTTAAGGTGCAGCCCGAAAAAAACACCGTGCCGCTGCCCCGGGTCCCGCTGATGCAGGGCTCCTCCCAGAAATGCAGGGCAGCCCGGGCCGCTTTCAGGGTCTTTCCGCAGCCGCAGAAGCCGATCTGCCCGGCAGCACGGTCTGCATGGCAGCGGCGGGGGCAGAGCTCGCAGGAGGAAGGGGGAGTGACGGAGATGAGTTTCGGCATAATGTCCAAGTCCTTTGCAAAAGATTTGTAGATTCTCTTACAGATGATTATACCATTTCTGCGGGTGAAAGTGGTATACTATGTATGAATATTTCATATGATGCAAGAATACTACATATTGCAGGAGGAAATCATGCGCACCGAAAACGAAGAGATCCGGGATAATCTGAAATACCTGTCCCTGCTTGCCCGGGACTATCCCTCGCAGGCGGCGGCAGCCAGCGAGATCATCAGCACGCAGGCTCTGCTCAAGCTGCCCAAGGGCACGGAGCATTTCATGAGCGATCTGCACGGCGAAAATGAGGCGTTCGTTCATATCCTGAATTCGGCTTCCGGTGTCATCCGGGAAAAGGTGGATATTGTGCTGGGCAGTGCAGTGCCCGAGGCGACCCGGGCAGAGCTGGCGACCCTGATCTACTATCCCAACGAAAAGCTGCCCCAGCTCAAAGGCCGCTGCCCGGATGAGGAGGCTCTGGAACAGTGGTACAGCGAGACCCTGCTCCGGCTCATCGATATCTGCCGTCTGGTTTCTTCCAAACACACCCGGGAGCATGTCCGGGCATGCCTGCCCTCCAGCTGCGGCTATATTCTGGACGAGCTGCTCCACGCCCACTTTGAGGATCACGACAAAGACCTGTATTACGGCCAGATCGTAGGCAGCATCATTGAAAACGGCCGGGCGGACCGGTTCATCGTCCGCCTGTGTGAGCTCATCAAGCGGCTGGCTGTGGACAAGCTGCACATCGTGGGCGACCTGTTTGACCGAGGCCCCCGGCCGGATATCATTCTGGACCTGCTGATGCGGCACCATAACGTGGATATCCAGTGGGGCAACCATGATGTGGTCTGGATGGGAGCCGCCGCCGGAAGCCCCATCTGCGTCTGTACGGTGCTGAAAACGACGCTGGCTTACCACAACCACGGAATGTTGGAGGACTGTTACGGCATCAATCTCCGCCACTTGCAGCGGATGGCTGAGCAGTTCTATGGGAACGATGACCTGAGCATCTGGATGCCCCACACCGACGCTGCCCGGGGGCCCTACACCGAAGGGATGCTCCATCGCTGCGCCGTCATGCACAAGGCTGTCACCATCATGATGCTCAAGATGGAGTGCAAGGTCATTGACCGCAATCCGGATTTCAAGATGCAGGGGCGGGATTATCTCCGCCGCATCCATTGGGAAAAGGGCACCGTGATGATAGGGGAGAAGGAGTATGCCCTGCGGGATACCTCATTCCCCACGGTGGACCCGGCAGACCCCGCTGCCCTCAATGCCGACGAGCAGCTGGTGCTGCACAAGCTGGTGGATTCTTTCCGGCAGAGCGAAAAGCTGCGGCAGCACATTGAATTTTTGTACGCCAAGGGCAGTGTTTATCACATTGAGAACGGTAACCTGCTCTATCACGGTGTGGTGCCCATGACCAAAAAGGGCAGCTTTGCGGTAGAGCAGTTTGAGGGACATCCTTACTCGGGCCGGGCCCTCATGGATTACTGTGACGAGAGGGCCCGCCGTGGCTACTTTGCCCCCGAGGGAAGTGCCGCCCGCCAGAGCGGACAGGACTTCCTGTGGTATCTCTGGTGCGGCAAGCTGTCGCCTCTCTTCGGCCGCAGCGCAATGACGACCTTTGAACGGCTTTATGTTGCAGACCCGGCCACCCACGCCGAAGTCAAGGACCCCTACTACACATGGTACAATGAGGAAGCTGCCTGCCGCCGCATCCTGTCGGAATTCGGTCTGCCGGGCACGAGCCACATCGTCAACGGCCATGTGCCGGTGCAGGAGAAGAACGGCGAAAGCCCCATCAAGGGCGGGGGACGGCTGGTGGTCATCGACGGCGGATTCTGCCGGGCCTATCACGAAAAGACCGGCATTGCCGGATACACGCTGGTGTATTCCAGCCGCACCATGTCCCTGCGCACCCACCAGCCCTTTGTCAGTGCCGAAAAGGCGGTCAATGAGAATATCGACATCATCTCTCAGAAAAATATTCTGGAAACCGAAAACCACCGCATCCTTGTGGAGGAAACTGACGAAGGCGAGACGCTGCGGGAGCGGGTGCACGACCTGAAACAGCTGGTCACGGCCTATCAGCTGGGCTGGATCAAGGAGACCCGCAGCGAGGATCAGGTCTGGTAAGGGCCGGGTGCGCCTGCTGCAGGCGGGGGATTTTGACCGGAAAAGTGTAAATTTTTTGAAAAAAGAATCAAAAAAACAGAATATTGGTCAATATTCTGGGCAAAACAGAAAATAATCCGCAGAAAGCATTTGGGGCTTTGCTTTTTGCGGGAACTTGTGTATAATAAGGTAGCTGTATCTGTCAGATGGCTTAGCCGGTTCGCCCGGTTTTGCTCCGGCAGACAGCCGAACATTGAAAGAGAAACCTTAAAGGTCGGCGTGAGGCTTGGCCTGTGACAAGGAGATCATAAAATTGGAAAAGTTTGTTATTACGGGCGGCAAGCCCCTGCACGGTGAAGTGACCATTTCCGGCGCAAAAAATGCGGCTGTGGGTATCCTGCCGGCGACGATCCTTGCGGCGGACGTCTGCGTGATCGAGAACCTGCCGGACATCAGCGATGTGGCCGTCAGCCTTAAGATCCTCAGCGTTCTGGGTGCACAGGTCAAGATGCTCAACAAGAACACCTATGAGATCGACACCACCCATCTCACCAGCACCAATGTGCCGGATGACCTGTCCCGTCAGATGCGGGCCAGCTACTATTTCCTGGGTGCGCTGCTCTCCCGCTTTGGCAAGGCACAGGTGGCCATGCCCGGCGGCTGCAATCTGGGCCCCCGCCCCATCGACCAGCACCTCAAGGCTTTCAGCGCACTGGGTGCCGAGGACAGTGTGGATTACGGCATGATCACCGTCCGGGCCAAGGAGCTCACCGGTGCCCGCATCTTCTTTGATAAGGTCAGCGTGGGTGCGACGATGAACGGAATGCTCTCTGCCGTAATGGCAAAGGGCCAGACGATTCTGGAAAACTGTGCCAAGGAGCCCCATGTGGTGGATCTGGCAAACTTTTTGAATATGTGCGGCGCAGATATCCGGGGCGCAGGCACCGACGTGATCAAGGTGCGGGGCGTGGAAAAGATGCACGGCTGCACTTACAGCATCATCCCGGACCAGATCGAGGCCGGCAGCTACATGGTAGCTGCGGCAGCCACCGGCGGCGATGTGCTGATCAAAAATGTGACCCCCAAGCACTTGGAACCTATCACTGCAAAGCTCCGCCGTGCCGGTGCTGAGGTGGAGGAATTTGACGATGCGGTGCGGGTATACCGTACCGGCGATATCCTGCCCATCAAGATCAACACCATGCCGCATCCCGGTTTCCCCACCGATATGCAGCCCCTGATGGGTGTTCTGCTCAGTGTGGCAAAGGGCACCAGCACCGTTACCGAGGGCGTATGGGACAACCGCTTCCGCTATGTGGACGAGCTGCGCAAGATGGGTGCTAATGTTCAGGTAGATGGTCAGGTGGCGGTGTTTGAGGGCGTGGACAAGCTGACCCCGGCTCCTCTGCGTGCCAGCGATCTGCGTGCCGGTGCGGCCATGGTGGTTGCAGCCCTGATGGCAGACGGCACCAGCGAGATCGAAGAGATCGGCCATATTGAGCGGGGCTACGAGAATATCGTGGAGAAGCTTCGTGGCCTTGGTGCAGATATCAAAAAGGTGGACCGTGTTCCGGCTGCGCTGGAACAGGCAATGTAACAAACCCTGAAATCAAAAGCGGTGGACCCTGTTATCCGTTGGATAACGGCAGGTCTGCCGCTTTTTTGGAGAAACTATGGCAGAATTTACTTCACTTTACTCCGGGTCTTCCGGCAACAGCAGTGTGGTGCGCTGCGGGGAAAAATACCTTATCGTGGATATGGGCAAAGGGGTGCGCACGACGGGTGCGGCCCTGAAATCCCTTGGGCTTGCGGCAGAAAACTGCGACGGCATTCTTTTGACCCATGAGCACAGCGACCATGTAAAGGGGCTTTCGACTTTCCTGAAAAAGTATCCGATGCCGGTCTACGGTGCGGAAGAGACGCTGGATTTTCTGGAACAAAACCATGTTGTGCCTGCCGCCTGCGATATGACCCCGCTGACCGTCGGCAGGGAAGAGGAAATCGGCTCCTTTGGGGTTAAGGCGTTTCCCACCAGCCACGATGTACCCTGCGTAGGTTACCGCATCCACACGCCGGACGAAAAGAACATGACCATCGCCACTGACCTTGGCGTTCTGACCCCGGCTGTACATGAGGCTCTTTCCGGCTGTGACCTTGTAGCCCTTGAGAGCAATTATGATCTCCATATGCTCCGCAGCGGGCCTTATCCCTACTACCTGCGGTCCCGCATCGAGTCTGCCCGGGGGCATCTCTCCAACGATGAGTGCTCTGCAAAACTGCTGGAACTCATTCAGGAAGGGTGCAAAAAGTTTGCGCTCTGCCATCTTTCGCAGGAGAACAATACCCCCATGTTGGCATTGCAGACTGTTTTTGCCACGCTGGGAGCTGCCGGTGTGGTCCCGGAAAAGGACTGCATCGTTCAGACTCAGCGCAGAAATGAGGTCAGCCCGGTGCTGGAATTCTGATTCTGCACAAAAATACCCCCGCCCAGACAGACGCTGAAAAGAGCCTGCCCGGCGGGGGTATTTTGTTGGATGGATTTTTACAGCGGCGGTCACGCCTCGGCAGCTTTCAGGCCCCGGATGTCCTCGCCCACGAACAGGCAGGGAACAAAGGAGGAAAGACGGCTGGAGATTTTTTCGGTGTAAAGTTTTTCCAGCAGGGAACCGTCGGTGATGTTGGTGGTGACGATGGTGGGAAGTTTGGCTCCCAGCCGGTTGTTCAGCAGGCTGTACAGGGTGCTGATCAGAAAAGCAGAATTGAATTCGGTGCCAAGGTCATCCAGGATCAGCAGGTCGGCATTGGAAGCGGTTTGCAGCAAGGTTTCCTCCTCGCCGGAAGGGTCAGAGCCAAAATGCAGGGCTTCAAGCTTTGCAAAGAAATCCGGGCTGGAAACATAGATCACGTCAAAATCCCGGCTGAGCACGATGCCTGCAATGGCCAGAGCAGCGTGGGTCTTGCCAAGGCCCGCATTGCCAAAGAGCATCAGGCTCTCGCTGTTGTGATCAAATTCTTCGGCATAGCTGCGCAGATCGGCAAGCAGCCCGCCCATGTAAGCGCGGATGGGCTCGCCCAGAGAATCGTCCATTTTGTTGGGGTAGTATCGCAGCTCCATGGTGTCAAAGCTGGAAATGGACAGGCTGGACAGGCTCTCGATTTCGGCCCGGCGAAGGCCCTGCATCACTTTGTGGACACAGGAGCAGGTGCGGCCATTGACTACGCCGGTGTCCTGACAGAGCTTGCAGGTGAACCGGGGTTCCAGTGCATCCGCAGGACGTCCGCTGGCCGCCAGCAGGTCAGTCAACTTTTTCCGGGCTTCGGTCAGGGCGGCGTTGGTCTCGGTGCGGTCTTTGCCGGAAGCTCCGGCCAGTGCACAGCGAATGCCCCGCACCCGCACTTCGTCCTCGGCATGGCGGAGGGCCGGAATGGCAGCTTCGGCTTCGGCTCGTGCATCCTCGGCCCGGGCCCGGGCCGTCTGCCGCCGGGCGGCAACGGTGCGTAGAGCTTCCTGATAGAGTTCATTTCTGGTACGCATAGACCCTCCTTATTCGGGTTTCTTCTTGAGGGGACGGCGGCGGGCAGCATTTTTGAGAAAATCGTTGCCGCTGGGGGTTTCCCGGTCTACCCGGATGTTCCGGCTTGCACCGGTGACCGCCACCGGGCCCCGCACATCGTGGATGTTCCGCAGGCCCTTGGCGTTCCATGTCTTGAGGATGCTGTTCCAGTACCACAGATCCCGCTTGGGGCCGGCCTGTACGGCAGCTTCCTGAATCATAGCGTCGTCGTAGCCGTAAACTTCGTACCAGCGTGCGATCGCTTTTTTTCCACCAAGGGTCAGCTCGCTGGCAGGAATCTCCAACAGGCTGCTGACATAAAGTTCCCGCTGGCTGCGCAGAGCCAGAAGCTTGAGATGCTCGTCGGCCTGCTCGCCGGTTTCCACGCCTTCCGCCCGCCAGACCTTCAGTTCATGTGTGACGGCAGCCATGGTCCGCTTGCCCTTGCTGGCAACATAGGCCACACAGAGCATCACGGTCTCGGGGGCAAAGCCTTCCTGTACGTACAGATTTACCAGCCGCTCCATCTCGCCGTGAGTCAGGGGGCGGGCAAAGCCGGTCTGAGCGCAGTCGATGAGACTGGAGATCATGGGGTCGGTGCGGGAGGCGGCGACGATCTCGGCCCAGGTCATGGGTGCAGGTGCGCTGGGCTCTTCGCCCGGAGCGGAATTCTCATCAAACCGTTCCAGCAGGCCGGCCCCGGCCCAGAAGGAGAGGGCACTCTCCGCTGAAATTCGGCTGCGGAGTTTGAGGTCGGCGCAGATCTTGTCCGGGTCCGTCACGCTGGTGGCCAGCACATACAAAGCTACCCGGACATTGTATTCTTCGGCGATGCCCAGCTTGGAAAATACCAGCTGCGGCACCGCAATGGTATCGCCTTTGAGTTCTTTTAAACGGTAGATCATTGGATTCCTCGGTTTATGTCGATGCTTCTTCTTCCGGTACAGGCGGCGTCCATGGCTCGCAGTCCAGAATGGAAGGCAGGTTTTTCCAGCGGGCGGGGTCGGAATGATAGGCGTCGTCCAGATAGGATGCTGCTGCGGCCCGGCCCTCCTCGCTCAGCGGAAAAACAGCCTGCTGCCGCAGCACCGGGTCAGTCTTGTCCACAGTCCAAGGCCCGGGCCAGACATCCACGGTGAGGATGCTTTCTTCCTTTTCGGCTCCTTCGCCGCTGTCCGGGTCCGGGACTTTCCGCTTGCCCGGCGTCAGCAGGTAACGCATTCCGTCCTCGTTTCCGCTGAAACTGTTCTTGCACTGAAAATAGTGCAGAAGAGGAACAAATAACATAGGGTGTCCTTTCTTATTTGCAGAAAAACAAGAAAAGCACGCGAATTCTCAACGAATCAGCGTGCCTTTTATGGAGCAGGATACGGGACTCGAACCCGCCGCCTACTGCTTGGGAAGCAGTCGCTCTACCGGATGAGCTAACCCTGCGAGTGCTTATTTAGTTTAGCAAAGTGTAGCGGATTTGTCAACAGTTTTTCGTCCTGAAATTCCGACGAATTTTGCAAAACGGAAAAACAGGTTGCATTTTGGCGGGACCTGTCTATAATAAAAGCAGAATCAACACAGGAGGCCAGACTATGCCCGGAGATCTTCACAATCATTCCACCTGCTCGGATGGGTCGGTGCCCATCTACCGCCTGCCGCTGATGGCGGCCCGGGTAGGGTTGGATACCATGGCGATTTCAGACCACGATACCCTTTTAAGTGTGCAATACTGCTATGACCACCCGCAGCAGGACGGCGTGCGGCTGATTCCGGCCACAGAATTGACCGGTTATGATTATGAGCGGCAACACCGGGTGCATCTGCTGACCTACTGGCCTGACCCCGAAAGCCCGGCTCTCAGGGCCCACTGTGATATCATGCGGCAGAGGCGGAACGAGTGCTGTCTGCAAAGCGCAAAGGAGATCGAAGCAATCTATCCGCAGTTCCGCACCGAGCAGGCGTTGGAGTATGCCAAGGACAGCGGGGTGCTGTTCAAGAGCGGCATCATGCAGGCGTTGCAGCAGCTGGGGCTGTGTGACGGCATCTATACGGACCTGTACCACAAGCTCTTCGGCTGGAACCCCCGGGGCATCGTTCTCCACTCACCGGAATATCTGCCGGTGCGGGAGGTGCTTGCCACGGCGAAGGCCTCCGGGGCGGTTGTCGTATTTGCTCACCCGACGGTCTACAAAAGTATGCCGCTGGTCCGGGAACTGGTCAAGGAGGGGATGATCGACGGCATTGAGGTGGAACACCCCAGAAACAGTCCGGAGGACAAGGCGGAGTGTGCTGCTCTTTGCGAAGAGTATGGTCTGATCCACACGGGCGGCACCGATTTTCACGGATCGAACCATGCCCACCCGCATCCGGTGGGTACCTGCATTACACAGGATGACCAGATCGCCCGGATCGAAGAGCTGGCCTATCGGCGCAAACACAGATAACGCATTGGGAAAGCGGCTGGATTTGTTGACCTTTCTGATGGGTTGTAGTATAATAAAAAGAAAGGGCCCGGTCAGGCCCATTGAAAAAGAGAGGATGTACAACCATGAGCAAAGAATTTTGCTATCCGAATAAAGGTACCTGCTCCACGGAGACCCACATCGTCCTGAACGACGATCACACCATTGAGTCCATTGAGGTGGTGCGTGGCTGCAACGGCAACCTGAAGGGCATCAGCAGCCTGCTGAAGGGTATGAAGGCAGAGGATGCCATTGCCCGGATGGAGGGCATCCACTGCGGTCCCCGCTCTACCAGCTGCCCCGACCAGATCGCACAGAACCTCAAAAAGGCTCTGGCAGAGATGGCACAGTAAAGTTTCGGCAAAAATCACAGACAGAACGCTTTGTTTTGCACGGCCGTGCAGAGCAGAGCGTTTTTCTTTTTCACTTTTTCTGGCGGAGATGACAGAACCTGCTGATTTTTTCCGGCGGTTTGGGGCTATACTTCTGCTGTATCTCAAAAAGCAGAGACAAGGAGCAGGCGCATGAGCATTTGGGAAACATTCGGCATCGGAAAATACAAAGGTTTTTCCCGGGAGGCGGGGCAGCTGCTGGAAAAAACGGTTCAGCTGGCCGGGGGACTGGGCTGCAGAAAAGCGGACACAGGCCACCTTCTTCTGGCGATGCTCCAGACCAATGAGGGCCCGGCAGCACGTTTTTTACGGGAGAGGAAGATCTCGGAGTTTGAGGTGCGGCAGCAGCTGGCGGAAAACCGCTCCGGCCCGGCTGTCCGGCTGGAGAAAAATGCTCTGGCTCCAGACCTGCGGCGGGCCATGGATTATGCCATTATTGGGGCACAGAACGCCCGTCTGCCCAAAGCGGAGCCGGAACATCTGCTCTGTGCGATTTTAGAGGACAGCAGCTGCACTGCCGGAGTGATGCTGGCCTCCATGGGGGTCCCGCTGACCGAAGCTGTGCGGGAGTGCCGACAGCTTTCCGGTCAATTCACCCTGCCCATCCAGACCCGGGCTGCATCGGCGATCCCCCGGGGAAGCCGGGCCAGCGATAAATACTGCCGGGACCTGACCCGGCGGGCGATGGACGGAGAGTTAGACCCGGTGTTCTGCCGGGAAAAGGAGCTGGACCGGATGGTGGAGATCCTCTGCCGCCGACAGAAAAATAATCCCTGTCTGGTGGGGGAGCCCGGCGTGGGCAAGACGGCTCTGGCCGAAGGGCTGGCCCAGCGCATCGCAGACAAACAGGTGCCCCGGATGCTGCAGGGCCGCCGACTTCTTGCTCTGGATATGGCAAGCCTTGTGGCGGGGACGAAATACCGGGGCGATTTTGAGGAGCGGCTGAAGGGGCTGATTGAGGAGCTGGTGCGGGACGGCAGTGCGATTTTGTTTGTGGACGAATTTCACACCATCGTGGGAGCCGGTGCCGCCGAGGGAGCCATTGACGCCGCCAATATCCTCAAGCCGGTGCTGGCCCGGGGAGAATTACAGCTTATCGGGGCCACTACCAATCAGGAATTCCGGACGCAGATCCAGAAAGACGCAGCGTTGGAACGCCGATTTGGAAAAGTTCAGATCGAAGAGCCCACGCCGGAGCAGGCGGTGGAGATTTTAAAGGGCCTTGCGCCTCGCTATGAGCGGTACCACCGGGTCAGCCTGCCGGAAGAGACGCTGCGGGAAGCGGTGGAACTGTCGGTGCGGTATCTGCCGGGGAAATGCTTGCCGGATAAGGCCATCGACCTTGTGGACGAAGCGTCTGCTGCCGCCCGCATCCGGGCCGAGCGGGAAGGCGTGCGGGAACCCACCCTGACAACGGAAGAAATCGCCCGGGTGGTGGCGCAGGCCAGCGGTGTGCCCGCTGAGCGGGTCAGTGAAAAGGAGAGGGAGCGGCTGGCTTTGCTGGAAGACCGGCTCAATGCAGAGATCGTAGGCCAGCGCAGAGCGGTGGCGGCAGTGGCCGGGGCCATCCGCCGGAGCCGCACCGGGCTGGGGGAACCGGGCCGTCCCATCGGGGCAATGCTCTTCCTCGGACCCACCGGAGTGGGCAAAACAGCCCTCGCAAAGGCTCTTGCGGCCAGCTGGTTCGGCAGCGAAAAGGCCCTGCTCAAGTTTGATATGTCGGAATATCAGGAGCAGCACGCAGTTGCCCGGCTGCTGGGAGCCCCTCCGGGCTATCTGGGCCACGACGAGGGCGGACAGCTCACCGAGGCCGTCCGCCGCCGCCCCTACAGTGTGGTTCTTTTTGATGAGATCGAGAAAGCTCATCCGGATATCCAGAACATCCTGCTGCAAATTTTAGAGGACGGTCAGCTTACCGATTCCATGGGGCGAAAAGCGGATTTCCGGAACAGCATCGTCCTGCTCACCTCAAACTTGGGGGCCCGGTATCTGGCCGGGCAGAGTGCTCCTCTCGGCTTCGGGATGGGGGAGGAAGCGGCTTTTGAAAAGCAGTCGGAGCAGGCAGTGGCAGAAGCCAAAAAGTGGTTCCGGCCTGAGCTGGTAGGGCGGCTGGATGAGATCATCGTGTTCCGCCCGCTTTCCACCGAAAACCTGAGTTTCATCGCCGAAAAACTGCTCTGTCAGCTGGAAGCCCGGGCGGCAAAGAACGGATACACCTTGACCCATACCAGCCGGGTAGGGCCTGCACTGGCGGCAAAGGCCAATTCACCCTATGGTGCCCGGGAACTGCGACGGCAGGTGGACCGGGCTGTGGAGCAGGCGTTTGCCAACGAGATCGCATCCGGCATGGCCCATGCAGGGCAGCACTGGCAGGCAGACTGCACCGCAGACGGACAGGTAACGCTGACAGAGAATGAACTGGTAGGTCAGGCCAGCGGGTAGTTTCTCCGAAGACCGTCCGCTGGGGTGGGACCCTGTTGCCGTCAGGCAATAGGGCGGGCGATGGAATGGCCCGATTCGTGTCTGAGGAGAAAGCTACCCGACGGCCCCCAACGCAAGCTCCCCGAAAAAGTCTTGCTTCCTGTGTTTTTTCTGCTATCATAGAGACAGTAGAAATCGCAGGAGGACGCCATGCGTTATTTGTTTTTATTGAATCCCACCGCCGGAAAAGAGGACTGCACCGGGCAGCTGATCCCGGAGATCGAAGCGGCTGCAGCCCGGGCCGGAGTGGAGAAGAAAAATCTGACCATCCGCTGCACCGAATTTGCAGGCCATGCCCGGGAACTGGCCCACGCAGCAGCGCAGGCAGCACAGCAGGCAGGGGAGAGCCTGCGGATCTTCACAGCAGGCGGCGACGGCACCTTCAACGAAGCGTTGACCGGTGCGGCCGGGTTTGCCAATGCCGCCGTGGGCTGTCTGCCCTTTGGCAGCGGCAACGATTTTCTCCGCACCTACGGCACCCGGGAGGAGTTCCGGGATCTGGACAGTCAGTTTGCTGGCGGGGAAGCCATCATCGACCTGATGCAGACCAATCTGGGGCTGTCGGCCACCATCTGCGCTGCCGGACTGGACGCACAGGTGGCCTACGGAATCCCCAAATTCCGGCGCATCCCGTTCTGTGGGGGCGAGGTGTCGTATCTGCTCTCTATCGTGGAGCAACTCTGCGGGCATATCGGACGGAAGGTGCGGTATGAGATCGACGGGGAGGTTCTGGATGTGGACTGCCTGATGTGCGCCGTCTGCAATGGCCGGACCTACGGCGGCGGATTTGCCGCAGCCCCTGAAGCGCAGCCGGACGACGGCTGGCTGGATGTGTTCATCATCCGGCGGGTGGGGCGGCTGACCATTGCAAAGCTGCTGGGAATGTACAAGAACGGCCGCCATTTCGTAAACGGACAGCTGGTGGAAAAGGCGAAGCCTTACTTTATCTACCGCCGGGCAAAGCGGGTGACGTTGGAACCCATCGATGGCCGGGGGCCCATCGTGGCAACTGCGGACGGTGAGTGCGCACCCTGCAGCCGGGTGGAAGCAGAGATCCGGCCGGGCACCGGAAGGATCGTTCTGCCCAAAGCGGCATGGGAGCGTTTTACGGAAGAACGAGCGGTTTTGAAGCTGTCATAAATTATTAACAAAGAAATTTGAAAAAGGTCTTGATTTTTGCCCTCGAGATGAGTACAATACACTTAGCACTCAGGAACAATGAGTGCTAAACAATCCGGCGAGGCGGGTGAGGCCCGCCGGAGGCTCAAAACGTTTCAAATTTATTTTTATTATAGGAGGGCAAGAACGATGAAGATCATTCCTCTTGCAGACCGTGTTGTTATCAAGACTGTGGAAGCCGAGGAGACCACCAAGAGCGGCATCATCCTGACCGGCAGCGCAAAAGAGAAGCCTCAGGTGGCACAGGTGGTGGCCGTTGGCCCCGGCGGTGTTGTCGATGGCAAGGAAGTCAAGATGACGGTCAAGGTGGGCGACAAGGTGCTCACCAGTAAGTACTCCGGCACTGAGGTCAAGGTGGACGGCGAAGAGTGCACCATCGTCCGTCAGGGCGACATCCTTGCAGTGGTCGAGGACTGAGAGGTCCCATCCAATAAAAATAGGAACTTTTGAAGGAGCGATAGATTATGGCAAAACAGATTAAGCAGGGCGAAGAGGCCCGCAAGGCTCTTTGCGCTGGTATTGATACTCTGGCAAACACGGTTAAGATCACTCTGGGCCCCAAGGGCCGCAATGTGGTGCTGAGCAAGAAGTTCGGCGCACCGGTCATCACCAACGACGGCGTGACCATTGCAAAGGAGATCGAGCTGAAGGACGAGTTCGAGAACATGGGCGCACAGCTGGTGCGTGAGGTCGCAACCAAGACCAACGACGCAGCAGGCGACGGCACCACCACCGCAACCGTTCTGGCACAGGCCATGGTCACCGAGGGCATGAAGAACGTTACCGCCGGTGCAAACCCCATGGACATTCGCCGTGGTATGAGCAAGGCTGTCAACAAGGCAGTTGAGACCATCAAGGCACACAGCCAGAAGGTCAAGGATGCCAACGACATTGCTCGTGTCGGCACCATTTCTGCCGGTGATCCTGAGATCGGCCGCCTGATCGCTGAGGCTATGGAGAAGGTCACTTCCGATGGCGTCATCACCATTGAGGAGAACAAGACCACTGCCGAGACCTACAACGAGATCGTGGAAGGCATGCAGTTTGACCGTGGCTACCTGACCCCCTACATGGTCACCGATACCGACAAGATGGAGGCTGTTCTGGATGACGCCGCCGTCCTCATCACCGATAAGAAGATCAGCGTCATTCAGGACCTGCTGCCCCTGCTGGAGCAGGTGGTCCAGAACGGCATGAAGCTGCTGATCATTGCCGAGGACATCGAGGGCGAGGCTCTGTCCACCCTGATCGTCAACCGTCTGCGCGGCACCTTCACCGTTGTGGCCGTCAAGGCTCCCGGCTTCGGCGACCGCCGCAAGGAGATGCTGCAGGATATCGCAACCCTGACCGGCGGCACCGTGATCTCTTCGGATCTGGGCTATGAGCTGAAGGATGCAACCCTCCAGATGCTGGGCCATGCACGTCAGGTCAAGGTCACCAAGGAGAACACCACCATCGTGGGCGGCGCAGGCGACAAGGATGCCATCGCATCCCGCATTGCGCAGATCCGCAGCCAGATCGAGGTCGCTACCAGCGATTTCGACCGTGAGAAGCTGCAGGAGCGTCTGGCAAAGCTGGCCGGCGGTGTGGCTGTCATCAAGGTCGGTGCTGCTACCGAAGTTGAGATGAAGGATAAGAAGCTCCGCATTGAGGATGCTCTGAACGCAACCAAGGCTGCCGTTCAGGAAGGCGTTGTGGCTGGCGGCGGTACCGCTCCCATCAATGCGATCCCCGCTGTCCGTGAGCTCTGCGATACTCTGGAAGGCGACGAGCGCACCGGCGCAAAGATCGTCCTGAAGGCTCTGGAAGCTCCTCTGCGTCAGATCGCAAAGAACGCCGGCCTCGAGGGCAGCGTCATCATCGACAAGATCATCTCTGCCAACAAGCCCAACTACGGCTTTGATGCTCAGAACGAGGTCTATGTGGATGATATGATCGCAGCCGGTATCGTTGACCCCACCAAGGTCACCCGTTCTGCTCTGGAGAACGCAGCTTCTGTTGCTGAGATGGTCCTGACCACCGAGAGCCTGGTTGCAGACCTGCCGGAACCCCCGGCTCCCGCTGCACCCGCCGGTGATATGGGCGGCATGGGCGGTATGTACTAATCGCTGCCTAAAAGCCGCATGAATCCCTGATTTGATTTAGCATAACAAAATCGGCACCCGCTGAAAAGTGGGTGCCGATTTTTTGTGTCCGGGGGAAAAGCAAACAGCCGCACAGCGACTCAGACCTTACGGTCTCGCTGTGCGGCTGTTTTTGCGTTTCCACAACAAATATTCTTCGTAGCTGTGCATCTCGTCCAGCTCGGCGTCGGTCAGCTTCTGGCGTTGTTTGCGGGCTTCATCGGAGGGGTCAATGTCGGTCAGGCCCAGCAGGTAGTCGGCAGAGGTGCCGTAGAGTTTGCAGATGGCAATTAGCGTTTCATAACTCGGACGGTTGCGTTCCTGTTCGTATGTGCGGATGGCTCCCTTGCTTATATGAAGCTTTTCAGCCATGCTTTCCTGCGTATCACCATTTAATTTTCGGAGTTCTGCGAGCCGTTCACCAATCATCGCATTGACCCACCTTTCGCTGCTATCAGTATAAGTAAAGTTCTTAACGAAAACGAAAAGAACTAAAGATATTGATAGTTTTGTCAAAAGGTGCTAAACTTACTTGTACAAATATGTAAAAGTGTCATTATCTTTATCACTTTTGCGCAACGCTAAGGCAAAGCGAGGAATCCCCCGTTGGAACGACTGATCAATTTTCAGGCAGCAGAGATACAGGCTGTCCTGCCCATTCTTTTACAGGATAAATCCACCAAGCGCAACGTCATCTGGGCCACCGACCCGCCGGAAGCTCTGCGGGATGAAACGGATGACAAATCCGAGATCACCATCCCGCAGCTGCAGCAGATGGGCTACGAGGCCATTCTGCCCCGCATGATGAAACAGGCGGACACTCAGCAGGAACGTACCCGCAAAAAAGGCGAGGTGTTCAGCCCGGCATGGGTCTGCAACAAGATGAACAACGCTCTGGATACCGACTGGTTCGGCCCGGATGCACCCAAAAATCTTTTCACGGAAGAACTGCCCCAGAGCTGGCAGACCACACCGGGCCCTGTG